>VGEB01000009.1 GCA_016869435.1 Alphaproteobacteria bacterium
CCTTTTACGGCGGCCAGAGGGTCGAACTCTTCGGCGGCGCGACGATCAGCGGCAAATTTGTGGGTTATGAAAACACGCTGCTCGCGATCGAGGCGGGTCTGCCCGTCTACCAGAACCTCAACGGTCCGCAGATCATGAAGAACTGGCAGGCGGGCATGTCGCTGCGGTTCAAGATATAACCGCGTGGATCGCAACCGGGCGAGCATCGCCAGTCTGACCGCTGGCGGCGCCGCGCCCGGCATGCACGACCCACTTATGCGCGCAGCGGACGCCGCCAATTGAAAATCGTCATCGTCGACGAAAGTCCTATTCGCTCCTTGATCCTGCAGGAAGGACTGCGCGAAGCCGGCTTCACGCAGGTCGAGCGCATTGGCGAAATGCATAATCTGTTGAAGCAGATTTACGCCATCGACCCCGACGTCATCCTGATCGATCTCGAAAATCCTTCGCGCGACACGCTCGAACAGATGTTTCAGGTCAGCCGCGCCGTGCGCCGGCCGATCGCAATGTTTGTCGACCAAAGCGATACGGCCTCCATTCAAGCCTCGGTCGACGCCGGCGTCTCGGCCTATATCGTCGACGGGTTGAAAAAGGAGCGCATCAAGTCGATCCTTGACTTGTGCATCTCACGCTTCGAGGCCTTCTCCAAGCTTCAGGACGATCTTGAGCGCGCCAAATCCGACCTCGAAGAGCGCAAGACGATCGAACGCGCCAAAGGCATTTTGATGAAGGCGAAGAAGCTGTCCGAAGAAGACGCCTATAAGATGATGCGCGGCGCGGCGATGCGCGAAAACAAGAAAATCATCGAAATCGCGCGCTCGGTCATCACCGCGGCGGAGATGTTCAAATGAGCGGCGAAGCGCATGTGAAAATCGGATTCATTCCGCTTGTCGACGCCGCCGCGCTGCTGATCGCCGCGCACAAAGGATTCGTCGCGGCGGAAGGACTTGATCTCGAATTGATCCGGGAAGTGTCGTGGGCCAACATCAGAGACAAGCTGGCCATCGGCCGGTTCGATGCGGCGCATCTTCTGGCGCCGATGGCGGTCGCCTCGACTCTCGGACTGGGCCATGTGCGCGTCCCGCTCGCGGCGCCGATCAATCTCGCGACGAATGGCAATGCGATTGCGGTGTCTATGGCGCTTTACGCGGAGCTCGCCGCCGAAGGCGAGGTCGCGCACCCGGGGCAAACCGCGCGCACGCTGGCGACGCTCGTCGCCCGCCGCCGCGCCGAAGGGCGAGAGCCGCTGACGTTCGGCATGACCTTCCCGTTCTCCATGCATAATTATCAGCTGCGCTATTGGATGGCGGAAGGCGGCGTCGATCCGGATGAAGATTTGCGACTGATCGCTTTGCCGCCGTCTTACATGGTGGAAAATCTCGCGCGCGGCCAGCTCGACGGATTTTGCGTCGGCGCGCCCTGGAGTTCGGTCGCGGTCGACGCCGGCGTCGGCGTCATTCTGCATTTTGGTTGCGAGATTTTCGAGCGCGCGCTGGAAAAGGTGCTCGCTCTACGCGAGAGCGTGGCCGACGAAGAGCCCGATCTTGTCGCCGCGCTGCTCCGCGCCCTCTGCAAAGGCGCCGCCTATGTCGATGCGCCGCAAAATCTGGAGGAAGTTTCGCAAATTCTCTCGCGCCCGGAATTTGTCGGCGTCGACGCCGAGATCATTCAGCGCGTGCTGACCGGCCGCCTGCGCGTCCAGGGTCCGGAGACGCGAGAGCGCGTCGATTATCTCATCATTGGCGAAGAGAGCGCGACGCGGCCCGATCCGCGCCAAGCCGAATGGATCTATGCGCAAATGCTTCGATGGGGGCAGACGCGCTATTCCCCTGCCATGGCCGACAGGGCGAAGGGCGTCGTACGCCCCGATCTGTTCGACGCCGCCATCGGAGGCGTGCAGGTTCAACGTGAGATTAAGGCGTTCGCGGGACCGTCCTTCGACGGCCGCAGCTACGCGGATTATCTCGCCGGATTCGCGATCGGACAGCGTCTCTAGCTTTCTGTCATGTCGCGCTTTCTATCGCCGAACCGGTTTCCACTTCGGCGGAAAGCGCTCTAAGCGCCAAACCGCTGTTCAAAAGCGCCACCCATTAGGCGCCTTGCGCCTAAGCATTCGGCGCCCGAGCGCGCTGACCGCCGTCGGCTATGATGGCAGAACGTCCGTATTATCAACACGAGACTCGACTGGGCCCATCTGGCCCGAATCGTGCAACGCTCCTATCGGTCAACGACGACCGCCGGTCCGCCGGAACGAGCCCAAGGCTGGGCTCCGTCACAGAAGCGGTTTCGCAAATTGCGGCGCCCTTCGGTCGTGTTGCCCGTTTCTCGCAGACTTGGCGAAGCGACCTGTGACCGGACCGTTCGGCCGTTCAGCAGAGTCGACACATGACAGGATTGCACCTTTTTAGCAGTCGCGAAAAGATCGTCGTCGTCGGCGCGGGCATGGCGGCGACGCGTTTCGTCGAGGAACTGACGAACCGGGCGCCGGATCGCTACGACATCCTGGTGATCGGCGAAGAGCCACGGCTCGCCTTTAACCGCGTGCTGCTGTCGTCCGTGCTTGCCGGGGATTTGTCGGTCGATGACATCGAACTCAAACCCCGGCATTGGTGGCGCGCCGCCGGCGTCTCCACGCTAAGCGGCCGCAAGGTCGTCGGGATCGACGCCGCCGCCCGGCGCGTCGTTCTCGATAATGGAGACAGCGTCGACTATTCGAAACTCTTGCTCGCGACGGGTTCGCAGGCGGTGAGGCTGCCGATCGAGGGCGCCGGTCTGCCCGGGGTTCACACGTTTCGCGACGTGCAGGACGTCGAGGCCCTGTCCCGGCTCGAAGGCAGAGGCGCCCGCGCGATCGTCATCGGCGGCGGCCTTCTTGGACTCGAGGCGGCCTATGGGCTGGCGCGGCGCGGCGTCGACGTGACGCTCGCCCATGTCATGGATCGGCTGATGGAGCGCCAGCTCGATGCGGCGGCCGCCGACATCCTGCGCCGCCTCGTCGAAGAGAAGGGCGTGCGGGTGCTTCTCAACGCCAATACGACCCGCATCGCCGGATCGGGCCGCGTCGAAGGCATCGAATTCGCCGACGGTCGGACGGCTCCGGCCGACGCCGTGATTTTCGCTGTCGGCATTCGGCCGAACGCCGATCTCGCGCGACAGGCCGGCCTTAACGTCGGGCGGGGCGCGATCGTCGACGACGGCCTCGAAACCAGCGAAGCGGGCGTGTTCGCCATTGGCGAATGCGCCGAACATCGTGGCGTCTGTTACGGCCTCGTCGAGCCCGCCTATGAGCAGGGACGCGCTCTCGCCATGCGCCTCGCCGGTGAAGAGGCGTCCTATTGCGGCAGCGTCGTCTCGACAAACCTCAAAGTGTCCGGCGTGAGCGTTTTCTCGGCCGGCGATTATCTCGGCCAAGGCGATGCGCGCCGCATCGTCTGCAAGGACCCGCGCATGGGAATCTATCGCAAGCTCGTCTTGCGCAACGACAGGCTCGTGGGCGCGATCCTGGTCGGAGACACCAGCGGGGCGGCCGATTTCCTCGATCTCATCCGCTCGGGCGCGGACATTTCGGCGATGCGCGACGATTTGATGTTCGGCGCGCCCGTCCAGAAGGCCGCCTGACATGTCCGTCGATTTCACGCTCGACCAGAAGCGCTATCTCGAAGGATTTGCGGCCGGCTTCTCCGCTCGCGGCGGACAGAAGGCGCCGCCCGCGCAAGCGCAGCCGATGGGTCCCGACGCTGCTCATTTTGCCGCGCAGGATCGCGTCGCGGCGGCCGGCGGCAAGCTGTGCGATCAGGAGAAATGGAAGCGCGAAGAGCATCCGTTCGACGCCTGGCCGCGCCTTGTTGCGCAAGCGAAGGAGAACGCGCCGCCCAAACCCGCCGACAATTTTCGCTGGCGCTTCTACGGACTCTTTTATGTCGCGCCGGCCCAGGACGCCTATATGTGCCGGCTGCGCATCCCCAATGGCGCGCTCAATCATTGGCAGTTCGCCGGCCTTGCCGATCTCGCCGAAAATTACGGAGGCGGCTATCTGCATGTGACGACGCGCGCCAACATTCAGATCCGCGAGGTCGCCCCGAAAGACGCGGCGAACATCGTCGAGGCGATTCAGGATCTGGGCCTGTGGAGCAAGGGCTCGGGCGCCGACAACATCCGCAACGTTACCGGCACGCCGACTGCCGGCGTCGACCCGCAGGAGCTCATCGATACGCGCCCCTATGCGCGGGCGATGCATCATCACATCCTCAATGATCGCTCGCTCTACGGCCTGCCGCGCAAGTTCAACATCGCCTTTGATGGCGCCGGACTCATCGGCGCGCTGGAAGACACCAACGACATCGGCTTTCAGGCCGTCGCGGTAAAGGACGGCTGCGGCGTCGCGCCGGGCGTCTATTTCCGTCTCGCGCTCGGCGGCATTACCGGCCACAAGGACTTCGCCCGCGATACGGGCGTCATCGTGCCGCCGGAGGAGGCGGTGGAGGTCGCCGACAAGGTTCTGCGGGTCTTCATCGACCATGGCGACCGTACCAACCGCGCCAGGGCGCGCCTCAAATATGTGCTCGACGCTTTCGGCTTCGACAAATTCCTCGCCGCGGTCGAAGAAAAACTCGGCCGCAAGCTGCTTCGCGTCGACGCCGAGGCGATCGAGGCGCGTCCGCGGCAGGATCGCGCCGCCCATATCGGCGTGCATCCGCAGAAACAGGCGGGCTTCAATTGGATCGGCGTCGCTTTGCCGGTCGGTCGTTTTACCCCCGAGCAGGCGCGCGGTCTTTCGAAGATCGCGCGCCAATTCGGCGATGGCGGATTGCGCCTCACGGTCTGGCAGAATGTGCTGATCACCGGCGTCGCCGACGAAAGCGTCGCCGGGACGGTTGCGGCGATCGAGGCGCTCGGTCTTTCGACCCAGGCCTCGCCGATTCGCACCGGGCTCGTCGCCTGCACGGGAAATTTCGGTTGTCGCTTCGCCGCCGCCGACACTAAACGGCACGCCGAAGACATCGCGGCGCATTGCGAGGCCGCGGCGCCGATCGACACGCCGATCAACATTCATCTGACCGGCTGCCATCACTCATGCGCCCAGCATTATATCGGCGACATCGGACTGATCGGCGCGCGCGTGCCGATCAATGACGAGGGCGACACGGTCGAGGGCTACCACATTCTCGTCGGCGGCGGCTTTGCGGAAGACGCCCGCATCGCCTCGGAGCTTCAGCAGAATGTGAAAGCGGACGAGGCGCCGGAAGCGGTGGCGAGAATTCTTCGCGCCTATCGAAAGAACCGCGCGAGCGCGGAGGAAACTTTTGTCGCTTTCGCGCGGCGCTGTGACATCGACAGGCTGCGCGGCCTTGTGAATGAGGAGAGCGCGGCGTGACCCACATGTCTTCTCCGCCATTTCTCATTCCGCCGAGCGCGCCGTTCACGCCCGAGCAGCGCGCGTGGCTCAGCGGCTTCTTTGCCGGCTTCGCCGCGCCCGATGACGGCGCCGTCACACCGCTTACGCCTGAAGCCAACGCCGCCGTTCTGGCTCGCGCGCCGGGCGACGGCGACGATGGCGAAGCGCCCTGGCATGATCAGACGCTGGCGCTCGATGCCCGCATGCAACTCGCCCAAGGACGGCCGCTGCGTCGTCGCATGATGGCGGCCATGGCGCAGCAGGACTGCGGCCAGTGCGGCTATAATTGCGAGACCTACGCCGACGTGCTCGCCTCCAAGAAGGAAACGCGGCTCAATCTTTGCGCGCCCGGCGGCAAGGACACGGCGCGGATGCTGAAGGCGCTTGCAGCGGAGCTGGATGAGGCGCCGGCGCCGGCCCTTGCGCTGGCGGAGCCCGCCGTCGTCTTGGAGAGCGTTGTCGCGCCGGCGCCCGGCCGCTCGCGCGACAATCCGGTGCGTGCGACTTTTCTGTCGCGCCGGCGCCTCAACCATGAAGGCTCGGAAAAGGACACCTGGCACATCGAATTCGACATCGGCGCGAGCGAACTCACCTACGCCGTCGGCGATAGTTTCGGCGTGTTTCCTAAGAACAGTCTCGGCCTCGTCGATCAGATCATCGCCATGCTCGGCGCCTCGCATGTGACGCCGATCAATGACAAGACTCTGCGCGACGTGTTGCTAAGCGACGTCTCGCTATCTCCGGCGCCGGATGCGCTGTTCGAATTGATCTCCTTCGTCACCGGCGGCGCGCAGCGTGATAAGGCCCGCTTGCTGGCGCAAGGCGAGGATCCTGATGGCGACGCCACAACGCTCGACGTGCTCGCCGTGCTGCAGAAATTTTCCAATGCGCGGCCCCATCCAGAGGCTTTTGTCGAAGCGCTGGAGCCGCTGCAGCCGCGGCTATACTCCATTTCGTCCTCGCCAAAGGCCTCGCCGGGACGCCTGTCGCTGACCGTCGACGCCGTTCGTTACGTGATTGGAAAGCGCAAGCGCCTCGGCGTCGCCTCGACCTTCCTCGCCGAGCGCATTGCACCGGGCGACAGAATTCCCGTCTATGTGCAGCCGGCGCATGGCTTCAGCCTGCCTGACGATCCGGCGACGCCGATCATTATGGTCGGGCCCGGCACCGGCGTCGCGCCGTTTCGCGCCTTTCTGCAGGAGCGCGCCGCGACGCATGCGAGCGGCAAAAACTGGCTCTTCTTCGGCCATCAACGCTCCGCCTGCGATTTTTTCTACGCCGATGAATTCGAAACGATGAAGGCGACCGGCCTGCTCACTCGGCTGTCGCTCGCCTGGTCGCGCGACGGGGCGGAGAAATTCTATGTGCAGGACCGCATGGTCCAGGCCGGCCGCGAGTTATGGGCATGGCTTGCGGAAGGCGCGCATTTCTACGTCTGTGGCGATGCTCAGCGCATGGCCAAGGATGTCGAGCGCGCGCTCGTCGACGTCGTCGCCGAATTCGGCGCCCGCGGCGCCGATGAGGCGGTCGCCTTCATCGCGCAGCTCAAAAAGAGCGGACGCTATCAACAGGATGTCTATTGAGGCCGCTCATGCTCGATGGAATCCTGGCGCCGGCGCCCAACGAAAATCTGCAGGCCGATGCGTCGCCTATTCAGACGACGGCGACGCGATCGACCTGCCCCTATTGCGGCGTCGGCTGCGGCGTGCTCGCCTCGCCGGGCAAGAGCGTCAGCGGCGATCCCGCCCATCCGGCAAACTTCAGCCGACTCTGCTCCAAGGGCTCGGCGCTCGACGAAACGCTCGGGCTGGATGGGCGCCTTCTCTATCCGATGGCGCATCAGGCTAACGGCGCCTTGGCGCGGGTGAGCTGGGATGCGGCCCTGGACGAAGCCGCAGATGGCCTTCGTCGCATTATCGACCGGCACGGCCCCGACGCCGTGGCAGTCTATCTCTCGGGCCAGCTGCTGACCGAAGACTATTATGTCGCCAACAAGCTGATGAAAGGCTTCATCGGCTCCGCCAATGTCGACACCAATTCGCGATTGTGCATGGCGTCGACGGTCGCCGGCCACAAGCGCGCCTTCGGCGCCGACGTGGTGCCTGGCTGCTACGAAGACCTCGACCAAGCCGACCTTATTGTGCTCGTCGGCTCGAACGCCGCCTGGTGTCATCCGATTCTCTTTCAGCGCATCATGCGCAACAAGGAGGAGCGCGCCGCCAAGGTCGTCGTCATCGACACGCGCCGCACCGCGACGGCGGAAAGCGCCGACCTGTTCTTGCAGATCGCGCCGGGGGCGGATCAGGCGCTGTTCTGCGGCTTGCTTGTCCATCTCGCAAAGGCCGCCGCCTGCGACGATGATTACGTCCGCCGCCACACCGAAGGATTGAAAGACGCCTTGAAGGCGGCGCAGACCATCGCGCCGTCGATCGAAGCGACGGCGAGGTCGACAGGGCTGCGCGAGGTCGACATCGCGTCGTTCTTTGAAATCTTCGCGGAGACGCCGCGTACGGTGACTGCGTTCTCGCAGGGCGTCAATCAGTCGGCGCAGGGAACGGACAAGGTCAACGCGATCATCAATTGCCATCTCGCGACAGGCCGCGTCGGCAAGCCCGGCGCGTCGCCCTTCTCGCTGACCGGCCAACCCAACGCGATGGGCGGCAGAGAAGTCGGCGGGCTCGCGAACAGCCTCGCCGCGCATATGGGCTTCGACGCGGAAAGCATCGATCGGGTTCGCCGTTTCTGGAATGCGCCGCGCATCGCAAAGCGCGAAGGCCTAAAGGCGGTGCAGATTTTCGACGCCGTCGCGCGCGGCGACATCAAGGCGTTGTGGGTCGTCGGCACCAATCCCGCGGCCTCTCTTCCGAACGCCAATGCGGCGCGCGCCGCGCTCGCAAAGCTCGAACTCTTTATCGTCTCGGACAATGTCGCGTCGAACGATACGATCAACGGCGGCGCGCATCTGCTGCTGCCGGCGCAGGCCTGGGGCGAAAAAAGCGGCACGGTGACGAATTCCGAGCGGCGCATTTCCCGTCAGCGCGCCTTCCTGCCGGCGC
The DNA here is from genome assembly GCA_016869435.1 of Alphaproteobacteria bacterium. GTDB lineage: Bacteria > Pseudomonadota > Alphaproteobacteria > Rhizobiales > Beijerinckiaceae > Methylocystis. The sequence continues at coordinate 8,452 of VGEB01000009.1, forward strand.
CAGGCGAAACCCGCGCCGACTGGTCGATTTTCGCCGGCGTCGCCCGACGGATGGGATTTGAAGGATTCGACTACCGATCATCTGCCGATGTCTTTCGCGAGCACGCCGCTCTGTCGGCGTTCGAAAATGACGGCTCGCGCGCGTTCAACATCTGCGGGCTGGCGAAGCTGAGCGACGCCGAATATGACGCGCTCGAGCCGACGCAATGGCCGATTCATGCGGGCGAGCGCAAGGGCCGCGCGCGCCTCTTCGCCGAAGGCGGCTTTTTCTCGAAAAACGGACGAGCGAAATTCATCGCGCCGGCGACGCCCGGCTTGGCGACTCCGCTGACGAAGGATTTCCCGCTTCGACTCAACACCGGCCGCATCCGCGATCAATGGCACACGATGACGCGCACAGGCCTTAGCCCCCGGCTCGCGCGACATCTTGCCGAACCCTTCATCGAGATGGGCGCGTCGGACGCCGGTCGCTTTGGCGTCGAGGACGGCGAATTCGCGCGCGTCGCCACGCCCTATGGCGATTGCGTGCTGCGCGCGGTCGTGACCGATCGTCAGCCGCCCGGGCATATTTTCGCGCCGATCCACTGGACCGATGAAACCGCCGCCGCCGCGCGCGTTGGAGGGCTCGTCGCGCCATTCCTCGATCCGTTCTCCGGGCAGCCTGAATCCAAGGCGACGCCAGCGGTCGTGACGCCGGTGCGCTTTGCGCGTCAGGGCTTCGTGCTTTCCCGTAAGCCGATGGCGTTGCGCGAAGGCCTGTGGTGGACACGGGTCGCCGTCGCGAAAGGCTTTGGCTATCGCGTCGCCGGCGATCTGCAAGATGGCGATTGGGCGGACATTATCCGCGCCGCTACGGCGAGCGACGACGTCATCCAGTTCATCGACGAAACGAGGAGCCTTTTGTCCGGCGCCGCCTTCGTCGACGACCGGGCGACTCTCATCTGGGCGCTTGCGCCGTATGCGCCGCCTTGGGAGCTCGCGCTCGAACTCTTCGCCCGCGAAGGTCTCGCTCGATCTGAGCGCCTGTCGCTCCTGTCCGGTCGATCGGGACGACAGATCGCGAATGACGGCCCGCTCATCTGCTCATGCTTCGGCGTTGGGCAGAAGAAAATCGAAGCGGCGATCGCACAAGGGTGTCGCACCGCGCCCGAAGTCGGCAAGGCGACGCGCGCCGGCTCCAATTGCGGCGGATGTCGGCCGGAAATCGAACGTCTCATCAAGGCTTTTCTCGCCGTCGCGCCGTCGGCGAATGGGATGACAGCGACGCAACACGCATAAGCAAAGAAGGAGCACAGTATGAAACTCGCGGATTTCAAGAAGGCTGGTCATTGGCCCACGCTGCTTGCGGCCTTCCTTTACTTTGATGTCAGCTTCATGGCTTGGGTCTCACTCGGGCCGCTGATGATTTACATCGCCAAGGACATGCCGATTTCGGTCGAGGACAAGATCTCGCTGGTCGCCATTCCTGTTCTGGGCGGGGCGTTTTTCCGCGTGCCGCTGGGACTGCTGGCGGACGCGATCGGCCCGAAGATGACGGGCATCCTCGCGCAGGCGGTCGTGATGTTCGCCGTATCTCTCGTGTGCGTCTTTGGACTGACAAGTTCGATCGCGATCGCGCTTTTCGGTCTTTCGCTCGGAATCGCCGGCGCTTCCTTCGCCGTCGCGCTGCCGCAGGCCGGCCGTTGGTATCCGCCGCAATATCAGGGTCTGGTGATGGGAATCGCGGGCGCCGGCAATATGGGCGTGGTGCTCGACACGCTGTTCGCGCCGTCGATCGCCGAGGCGTTTGGCTGGCGCACGGTCTATGGCGTTCTGCTGGCCTTGATGGTTCTCGTGCTCCTTATCTATTCATTGGCCGCCAAGGATGCGCCCGGCGCCAAAACCAAGACTGACTTTTCCGGCTATGGCAGAATGCTTGCGGACTCGGACAGCCGCTGGTTCATGTTCTTCTACTTCATCACCTTCGGCGGCTTTGTCGGTCTCGCCTCGGCGCTTCCGCTCTATTTCACGACGCAATATCACGCGACCGGAGTCGCCGCCGGTTTAATGGTTGCGCTGATCGTCGCCTTCGGCTCTGGATTCAGGCCGGTCGGCGGCTATATCGCTGACCGCATCGGCGGGGTGAAGGCCTTGTCCTTCCTCTTCCTTATCGTCGCCGCCTGCTATTTCGCCGTCGCCTTTCTTCCGGCCGGACCGGCTCCGGCGAAGGGCGTCGCGGGTTGGAACCTGATGCAGCTGCCGCCCGTCGCCTTTGCGGCGGTGGCGCTGTTCTCCATCGGCGTGCTGTCGCTGGGCATGGGCAATGGCGCGGTGTTCCAGCTGCTGCCGCAGCGCTTCCGCCGCGAGATCGGCGCGATGACCGGGCTTGTCGGCGCGGCAGGCGGATTCGGCGGATTCTTCCTCGCCAAGACTCTCGCCCTGTCCAAGGGAGCGACCGGCGGCTTTACGGCCGGCTTCGTGTTCTTCGGTTTCCTTGCGCTGCTAGGTCTCGTAGGTTTGATTTTCGTGAAAACGCGCTGGCGCACGACCTGGGGCGCCGTTTCCGGCGCGCGAATCTGAGAATGAGAAGCTTTGGTGTCGGTCCGCGTCGTTCATGATTTGCAGGTCGAAGCGGGCTTTGCGACGCAAAAGGGCCGGCGCCCCGACAATCAGGACTATGTCGCGCTTAGCTTCGGTCCGAGCGGCGCCGGCGCCTTGCAGGGCGTCGTCGCCGCCGTCGCTGACGGCGTCGGCGGTCACAAGGGCGGACGCGCGGCTGCCGAGACCTCAGTGCGCGCGTTCATCGACGGCTATTATGCGCAGCCCGAGACTTTGGGCGTCGCTCGGGCCGCCGCCCGCTCGCTCGAAGCGGCGAACGGCTGGATCGCGGCCCAGTCGCGAGTCGACCCTGCTTTGGAAGGGATGGCGACGACATTCAGCGCGCTGATCCTGTCGCGCAGAAACGCCTTCATCCTTCATGTCGGCGACACACGCATCTATCGGCTCGCCGGCGACGGCCTCGAAAGATTGACCAAGGATCACACCTTTGGTCGGGGCGATTTCGCGCATGTGCTGCGCCGCGCCGTGGGTTTCGAGGATTCGCTTTTATTCGATCACGGGCTGCATAATCTCAATCTCCATGATCGATTTCTGCTGTGTTCTGACGGCGTCCACGGCGTATTGCCCGACGAGCGGCTTGGCGCGCTTCTGGCCGAACGGCGCGCGCCGCAGGAAACCTCCGAGAGCATCGTCGAGGCGGCGCTGGAGATGGGCAGCAATGACAATGTCACCGCGCTTGTCGTCGACGTCGTCGACGTGCCGCCCGCCGACGAGCGCGCCTTGTCGCGCGCTTTTGCAGGTCTGCCCATTCGCGAATTGCCGTCGATCGGAGACATTGTCGACGATTTTCGAATTGACGCGCTTCTCTCCGAAGGCCGTTACAGCCGATTGATGCGGGCCACCGATCAGGACAGCGGAAAAGCAGTCGTGCTGAAGTTTCCGCATCCGCGCGTCGCCGACGACGCCTCCTATCGCATGGCCTTCGTCAACGAAGCCTGGGTGGCGGCGCGGGTGAGAAGTCCGTTCGTAGGCGAAGTGATCGAACTGCTTCCGGGCCGACAAAGCCGGCTTTATTCCGTGATGCCCTATTATGATGGCGAAACGCTGGAACGCCGGCTGCGCCGCGAACCGCGAGTCGATCTTGCGGAAGGCGTCTCGATCGCTGCGCGCCTGTCGCGCGCCATCGCGACCTTGCATCGCTGCGGCATCATCCATCGCGATATCAAGCCCGAGAACGTCATCCTGCTCAAGGACGGCGGGCTGCGGCTTGTCGATCTTGGCGTCTGCCGCGCGTCGAATCTCGAGAATTTGCCGGAAGCGCATGCGCCCGGCACGCCGAGCTACATGGCTCCGGAGCTTTTCGACGGCGCCGCCGGCGACGAAGCGTCAGACCTTTTCGCGTTCGGGGTGACGGTTTATCGCATGTTCAGCCGCAGCTATCCTTACGGCGAAATCGAGCCCTTCAGCAGGCCGCGCTTCACGAAACCCCTGCCGCTCGCGCAAAAGAGGCCCGACCTTCCGGCGTGGCTCGACGCGGCGATCCTTAAGGCGATCGGCGTGCAGCCAGGCGACCGTTTCGGCGACGTGTTGGAATTCGCCTTCGAACTCGAAAATGGCTCGGCGCGCGCGCAGCCGCTGACGCTGCACAAGAAGTCGCTCTACGAACGCAACCCGGTCATTTTCTGGCAGACGCTCTGCTTGTTGCTCGCGCTTCTGTTGGCGATTTCCGTCTTCCATCGATAGCGACGCCATGGGAGGCTCGCTATGGCCGCAGGGGTCACGCCCAGCGCATAAAGCTGTGCAATGTCGCGCTCAGGGCGCCGCCGGTTAAAAGGAGTGTCGCGCCAAGCGCGACAAACGCCACAAGGTTGAGCGTGAGACCGTTCGCAACCCCGACCAACGCCAGAACGCCGAGCACGATGACGGCGAGGCCTGCCAGTCCCTGCACGCCGGCCGAGCCAAAGGCCAACTCGCAGGCAAGAGTGTCGCCGCTTGAAGGAATCGCGCCGGCTTTGCTTCTCAAGGATTCCTGCCCGAGGGCGTGCAGCTGCCATACCGTATTGCTGCTGAGGAGCAGAGCGGACCCGAAAGCGATGGTGGCGATCGGGATCAACGCGGTCGGCTGAATGCCGAGCAATGCGAGCACGCCCAGAACGATGCCGGCGACGGCGACGAGGAAAACGACGGACAGGCTGCCGCCGCCAAACCCCTCAAGCTGGGCGACCGTCGAGCCGGCCGGGAATATGATGCGCGCATACTCAGACAGCATGGCGCCCGCCAGAACCAGCAAAGCGGCGCCAAAAACAATCGTGTCGATCGCGGCCATCATTGGCGCGTTCACGCCCGAAAGGCCGACGATGGCGATGACGACGGTGGCGAGGCCGCCGACTGCGTCGGCGAGGCCGCCATAGATCGCAGTTTCGCGAAACGCCGATTCTCGAGAGGCAATGGACATGACGTCTTCTCCACACTCGATGTCGCCCGCGCGGGCGGAACGATGCGCAATTCCAATTAGCGTCGGATTCACATCGTCAAGACCAATCAAAGAGGTCGGCGCTCACCTGCCGTCAAACCGCGCGCATAAAGCTGAGGAGGATCGCGTTGAGGCTGCCTCCCTTGAGAATCAAAGCCGAACCGAGAATGAGCAACGCCATGAGGTTGAATGTCAGGTCATAGGTGGCGCCTGAGGCGCCAAGAATGCCGAAGATGATCGCGGCCAATCCCGCGAATGTCTGGACGCCAAGCGAGTCAAACGCCATCTGATATTCGAGCATGTCTCTTAAACTCGCTTGGCCCTTTGCCGACGCGCGGCTGATCGCGTTGAGGCGCCACGCTGAGACGCTGCTCAAAACGAGCGCCGCCCCGAATATGATCGACGCGATCGGCGTCAGTACAGCAGAGTTCACGTCGAGCAGCGCCAGCACGCCAAGCGCGGCGCCGGCGGCGCTCAGCAGAATCACGGCGATAGGAGCGTAAGCGGCGGGGTCGCTGACCGGGGTCTTCGCGATGACCTCGACAGAGGCCTGAGTATAATGCGCGAACAGGGTTCTGCCCTGCGCCAACAGCGCGACGCCGAACAGAATTGTCGCGATCGCGGCCAGGATCGGCGCATAAAGTCCCGCGATTCCGAAGATGGCGAGGAGAACGGTTACGATTCCGCCAATGTCATCAATCAAGCCAAAAGCGGCGCGCTCGCGGCAGGTCGAGCGCTGGATAATTGTCGACATAGGCAGTCTCCCGCCTTGCATCAAAGACAGCAACTAAAATAGCGGCGATTCCGGCCCGGCAAGATTGCCGCCTCAAACCCTTCAGACATCGTGGCGCTGTTCGGAAAATCCTGCGTCCGCCTCAAATTGCTTGACATTCTGAGTATGATGCAGTAGAAATTTGATCATACTAATTGGCGGACCAAGATCGATTCAATTCGCTGCGAGCGAGTGCGCTGCAAGGCCGAGCCAAACTCAGCCAAACGCATGCAGATGTAATACACGGGAAGACGCAATGTGGAGCGGACAGACATGGCTCCTTGCCGTCGCGATATGGGCAATAATCGCGATTGGCGTCGTCGTTTATCTGGTCGTCGAGCGGCGGCGCGATAAAAGGTGACGTCCTCGTAAAGGACGAGCCGGCGCTGGTCCCAACTGCCCAAATGACCGGGACTCCCGATCGTATGATTGGCGCACGGCAAAGCGCGGATTGTTACGTCCTATGCTGCATTTCCTGAGACCCGCAGCTTCAGTTGACAAGGTCGCTTGAAGCAGGTGGGATCAGATGCGACGAGGCGCGAGCGCGCCGGCGGATTGAAGCTAGCATAATGGTTGAAAGAACGATCGAAGCCGGCTCCAAGAAAGAGGCGGCGTCGCCGTTGCGCATCGGGCGTCGGCGCGAAGTCGCACGCAAGGTCTTTCTGCAGGTTCATCGAACCATCGGCCTCTTCGCCGGGGCCGTGTTCGTTTTAGTTGGGCTCAGCGGCGCCGTTCTCGCGTTTCGCGAGAATATCGACGAACTGCTGAATGCTTCAATCATGCGCGTCGATACGCCCACCCAGACCTTTTACCGCTCGCCGGACGAAATTCTCGGCGCCGCCCTTGCGGCGATGCCGACTGACGGAAAGGCGGAAAGACTGACGATGCCGCGTCATCCAGAATCGGCCGCGGCGATAACCTATATGGTTGAGACGGACGATCTCGAGACCGACGTCTATCAAATGTTCGTCGATCCGTACACGGCGAAAGTCAAAGGAGAGCGCCTTTATCTGGGCCGCGGCAGCGTATTTTCGCAGCCTTTCATCCCGTTCCTCATGAATTTCCATTGGACGTTGCTGCTTGGAGTCAACAACGCCTATGTCCTCGGTTCGATCGCCATAATTGTTTTCATCTCCCTCCTCGTCGGACTTTATCTGTGGTTTCAGGTCACTGGCGATTGGCGATTGGGCTTGAAAATCAAATGGGGCGCCAGCGCCGAACGACTTGCCTTTGACGTGCACCGAAGCGTCGGCATTTATTGCGCCGCCATATTGTTGGTCATGTTATTCACTGGCGTCGCCATGATCTTCAAGCCGGCGACGCAGTCAGTGACGAGTTTGTTTTCTCCCGTACATCCTAATGTTGATTATGGAAAATCGACGCCGCTGCCAGGCCATTCGCCCATCGGCGTCGGCGCTGCCGTCGCCGCCGCGGATAAAATCTTTCCCGATGGGCGACTCCACTGGATTCTGCTGCCAAGCGCGCCGAGCGGCGTCTATATCGTCGGCAAGCAATCGGACGATGAACCGAACCGAACCAAGACAAGCAGAAATGTCAGCGTCGATCAGTATAGCGGCGAGCTTCTCCAGGTGCAGGACCGCAATGGCTTCACTGCCGGCGAGAAATTTCTGGAATGGCTGTTCCCGCTGCATTCGGGCGAAGCTTTTGGAGCGATCGGACGTTCGGTCGTGCTTGCGATCGGGCTGACGCCGCTTGTGCTTTACGTTACGGGCTTCTTGAGGTGGCGGCAAAAGCGCCGCGCAAGAAGGCGCGCGTAATACAATAAAGTCGCGCCACATCGCTTTACATATTTCCGATCATTGTCCGACGAAGATCGGCATCTCGATCGTGTCCTCGGCGTTTTTCGCCTCGCCGAAAGCGAGCTTGAGCAGATATTTCCCCTTATGCGCGACGCTCGCGTCCAAAGTCACGAAGCCGCTTGTGCGCGGCCCCGCAGGTATGGCGTTTATTTCTTTCAGACCGCCGTCGGATTGGACCTGATAGAAAGACAGGGCGACGGATTCGTTTCTCGCTTCCTTTTCCATGAGCGTGACGGAGAAAATGACCTTCCCCGTTCCCGGCACGCGATCGCAATATTCGTCATATTTGCTCAGATCGTCCGTCGCGCCTCCGGCGCTTTCGTCCGAGTCCGGCAGGAAATAGGTCGTGAGATGCACGGAATAGAAATCGCTTACTCCGAGACATTCGGAAATCGTGCGATCGCCGGCCTTCACGGCCGGCTGCAGCGTATGCGCCTTCCAAAAATCAGTCGCATATTGATTGAGCGCCGGACCCCATAGGCGATAGGTAAACGCCGCGCCGTTGACGCTAATCAGCAGAATGATGGCCACGAAAACCAATAAATTCAGACGTCCCGGACTCATCGCTTGCGATTCCTTTCACCTGCGCCGAAGAGCAATGTCGTATTTATCGCCTGATCATGTTCGCCTGTCGCCCGCGCTCCTATTCGGAAAGCGCGCCGCTCAAGGGCGCACCTCGAACTCCCAGGCGCCGCTGACGAGATGGCCGTCCGCTGAGAGCGCCCGATAGCGAACCGTATATTTACCGGGAGTCAAACGATTGACGCTCACCGATACATGGCTCGGATCGGCGCTGTCGATCGCTGCGTCGCGCTTGTCGACTCTTTCGCCCGAAGCGCTGACGACCGCCAAGGCGGCAAAGGCGTCGCGGATGCCGGCGTCATACCACACCTCCACCTTTCCGACATCTTCGGCGCCGACGCCGCCTTGCTCAGGCGAAGTGCGGACGACGATCGCATGCGCCAAGATGATTTTGGCTCCCGCGGCGTCTTGCATTGGGCGCGACGGGCCGATGAGGCCTGTCGCGGGTTCGGGCGCGCCGACCAGGAGGAGCGCGGCGAAGGACATAAGGCGCGCACGCGCGTTGCCGGAAGTTCCGGACGCGTTTTCTTGACGGAAGGGTATTGCCTCTTCGCTCTTTCTCATATGGCCAAGTCCGATTCGATCATGCGAACCATTGCCGGTAATGATATGCGCGGCGCTGGGCCGCCAGATTTTCATACTCTCACAGACTGAACCAAGAGCGCCATCGCGGCGCCCCGGCGTGGTCGTATATCTTCTTAAACTCTTTGGAGTTCGCCTTGACGCTTCCCGTTTGGCCTCCTTCGGGAGCGCCGCCGCTCCCCGCTCAGGCGGTGGGGCAGGGCGATTGAGAGCTGTCTCCACGCCAGAGAAGGGCGGACTTGAGCTTGCCCTGCCCTCCGGATATGCAACTTTTCGGAAAAGTGCATACGTCGCGGGCTCGCCGCGCGTCAAGGGAGCGTCCCATGAAGCGGTTGCGAAAGAGTGCGCTCATTGCGGTTTTGGCGTTTGTCGCAACTGCGTCGCCGGTCCACGCCCATACAGCGGATATTTCCAGCAGCCGCATCGTGCCCGAGGGGCACGGTCAGTATCGCGTCGAGGTCGGCTTTTTGGGAACTGACATCGAGCGCATGTTCGCCGAGAACAAGCCGAAGGCCGACGACGTCGATCTTACCGAACCTGGCGTCATCGAGGGGATGATCGGCAAATTTATCCAGAAGCGCGTCGATCTGCAGAATGCGGAAGGTCAAACCTGCCCAAGCTCGGTCGTTTCGGTCGGCGAAGACCCCGCCAATCCTTACGACTCGAAAGTGGTGCTGCGGATGGATTGCAGCGCCGTTCAGGGTCAGATCTTTTACAACCCCTCGAGACTTCTCGAAGCGCAGGGACGCCGGGCGAAACATCTCGTCGGCATCGGCGAGCAGCGCGACGAATCCAAGTTGACCGAGGCGCAGCGCATGGGCCGGGAGCCGGCGCCCGGACAGGTCATGATCTATCCCGGCGACGCGATGATCGACCTCTCCAAGCCGCTGCTGACGCCCTGGCAGCTCACGCCGAAATTCTTTGCGGCCGGCGTCGAGCATATCATGACCGGCTATGATCATCTGTGCTTCCTGATCGCCGTGATGCTGTGGGCGACGCGCATCTGGCCGGTCGTCAAGATCGTGACCGCTTTCACGGTGTCGCACTCGGTGACGCTGTCGCTCGCCGCGCTGGAACTCGTCAATCTGCCGAGCAGCTGGGTTGAGATCGCGATCGCCCTGTCGATCATTTATGTCGCCGTCGAAAACTTCTTTACGAGAAAGGTCGACGGGCGCTGGCGCGACACATTCGCGTTCGGCTTTATCCATGGCTTCGGCTTTGCGAGCGGCTTGATCGAACTCGGCGTGCCCCAGCGCGCCATCGTTCCGGCGTTGGCGAGTTTCAACATCGGCGTCGAGGTCGGTCAAATTGGCGTCGTGATGATCGTTCTCCCCTTGCTTCTTCTGGTTGACAAGACGTTCACTCACGGACAGCGCAGCTCGCTTGTCGTCTGGGTTTGCTCGGCGATTATCGCCTGTTTCGGCGTCTACTGGCTCGTCGTGCGCATTTCCGAGCTGGGCTAGCGGAAACGATCCGTCGTCTTCTCGCGTATCCTCAATGCTTCCAGTGAGCCCGAGCGAGGCCAACGTGAGACTTCCGCCACCCGAGCTTCAGAAGCGGTAAAATTCGCGACGACTCTTGCGGTGTCTGCTTCCAGACGACGTTTCCTAACGGCTCAAAATTCATTGGCGAATTCGCTGTCAAGCCAGCCGACAAGTGTAGGCCGCCGGCAGCACAGTCGTGGAAGGCCTCGGAGCGCCGGCGAATGGTAAAATCGCGCCGATGGACTTTCCCATCTCTAGTGTCTAGTTCAAGAGCGGGCTGGGTTTCCTTTGACGCAGACTTCGAGCTGGCGAATGCGCGGCGGACTCGCGCACGCGACAGCCGTGCGGAATGGAGACGCGACCCTTGAGAATTGTTTTTGGAGGAAATCTGATGAGAAAGCTGATATTTGCGCTCGTTGCGGCGGGAGCGTTCGCGCCAACGCTGTCCGACGCGCAGGTCAAAATCGACATGACGCGGATCACCTGCGCCGAAATGCTGGCGATGCCGGCGAGCGATCGGGCTGATTTCGCCGCCTTCATGAGCGGATGGTTCGCGCAGAAAAGCGGCCGCACCTTCATCGATCTGAACAAATTTCTCAAGAATTCGGCCAGCGTCAGGGATTGGTGCGCGTCCAACCCGAATGAATCCGTTATGGCTGGTCTGCAGCGCGCTTTTGAGCAGAAGTAATGAGGACGGGAAAGCACATGAACCGCAAACTTATCTTCGCTGGCGTGCTGGCCGCCGTCGCAGTCGCCGTCCCAGCCAACGCGCAGGTCATGATCGAGATGTCGGAAATCACCTGCAAGCAGTTCGCCGAATACGACGCCGAAACTCAGGACTTCATCGCCAATTGGATGCGGGGCTATTTCAGCGCCAAGAACAACATGACCGTGATCGACTCGCGTAATGTGAAGCGCAACACCGACAAAGTCGTGCGCTATTGCAAGAAAAAGCCGAAGTCGTTCCTGATGGAAGCGATTCAAAAAAGCGTCCACTGATCGAACGAAGGGCACGGCCTCAAGCGGCCGTGCGCTTTTTGTCTTCAGGCAAGTCATTCAATTGCGGGCGCTTGGGGGTGGCCGTCGCGTCGCCATTTTTTCCTCCGCGCAAAATTTGCTTTGGGCCTCGGCTTAACCCGCTGAGATCATCGTCGTTCCAGCATGGGCCGAACGCAAACATCACTAACGGCGACTTAACGGATTTTCGATCGCGTCCAATTCTTAAGCAGCTTGGGCGTCACGGCGACTGTCGCCGCTGCTCGTTTGCTGAGCAATGGTTGCATGCGCGGCGCGCCGGCGCGTCTTGCAGCGCCTTGATTTGAGTAATCCACGCTTTATTTCCTCAAAGTGCTTGCGCTGAGCCGCCGCTCATATGCAATGCGCTTTGCACTCGGCGGCCAGCGAGGAATGTCAGCATGGCGAACGCGGCGATGTGGCGGGCGGATGACGTCGGGGTATCAGCGGTAGACGACCTGGACCTCTCCACGCGGGCGCGGCGCAATTGCGAAGCGAGGGAGCTTTTCGACGAGGCGATACGGCGCGGCGAGGGACTCGAGGCCTCGACCGGCGGGCTTGTCGTTGAAACGGGCGTCCACACTGGCCGTTCGCCGAAGGACAAATTTATCGTTTGCGATGCGCTGACCAACCAGACGATCTGGTGGGACAATAATCAGTCGATGACGCCCGAGCAGTTCGATCTGCTGCACGACGACATGGCGGCGCATGCGCGTCGATTGAAGCTCTTTTCTCAGGACCTTTGTGCCTGCGCCGCCCCTTCGCATCGGCTCAATATTCGCGTTTTCACCGAATATGCCTGGCATGCGCTCTTTGCGCGCCATCTTTTCGTCCCAGCCGAAGGCCCTTCCGATAGCTTTGAGCCGCAGCTGACGATTCTGGACCTCCCCTCCTTTCAGGCGGACCCCGCGCGTCACGGCTGTCGCTCCGGCACGGTCATCGCGATAAATTTCGCAAGAGGCGTCGTTCTGATCGGCGGCACGCAATACGCCGGGGAGATCAAGAAATCGATCTTCACCTGTCTCAACTATCTTCTGCCCGCGAAAGGCGTGTTGCCGATGCACTGCGCCGTCAATGACGGTGAGGGCGGGTCCGCCGTGTTCTTTGGGCTCTCCGGGACGGGCAAGACGACTCTGTCCGCCGATCCGACGCGCAGCCTGATCGGCGATGACGAGCATGGATGGGACCAAAACGGCCTCTTCAACTTTGAAGGAGGCTGTTACGCCAAAGCGATCCGCCTGTCGCAGCAGTCGGAACCGGATATCTTTGCGGCGTCGCATCGTCGTGGCGCCATCCTCGAAAATGTGTCGTACGATCCACGCGCCGGCAGGTTCGATTTCAACGATGATTCGAAAACCGAAAACACGCGGATCGCCTATCCGCTCGGCTTTATTCCCAACGCGTCGCCGACTCGCTGCGCCGGCCATCCGCGCAATATCGTGATGCTGACCTGCGACGCCTTTGGCGTCCTCCCGCCGATCGCGCGTCTGACGCCCGCGCAGGCCATGTATCATTTCCTCTCGGGCTACACCGCCAAAGTCGCCGGGACGGAGCGCGGTGTCAAAGAGCCCCAGGCGACGTTCTCCGCCTGCTTCGGGGCGCCCTTCATGCCGCGGCGGCCGACCGAATACGCTAATTTGCTGCGCGATTTCATCTTGTCCAGCCAGGCGAACTGCTGGCTGGTGAATACCGGCTGGTCCGGCGGTCCTTACGGCGGCGGGCGTCGGATGCCGATTGCGGCGACCCGCGCACTGCTGCAGGGCGCGCTTGACGGCTCCCTCGCGCAAGGAGACTTCCGAATCGATCGGTCGTTCGGCTTGAGCGTGCCGGCTTGCGCTCCCGGCGTTGACTCGAAAATGCTCGATCCGATCCAGACCTGGGCGTCGCGCGAGGATTTTGACCAGACTGCGAAAAGGCTCGTCCGCATGTTCGAGGCGAATTTCCGCGCGCTCGCGCTTGTCGTCGATCAGCAGGTCCTCGACGCCCAGCCCGGCCGCATCCGTTAACCCTTTCGGCGCCGTCGCAGCTTGAAACTTGGGCGACTGGAGAAAATATAGGCTCTATCACCGTGCGCCATCGGAGATGCGCATGCGCCACTGGACGCCCACCTTCGACTTCGATCTCGGCGACGTCGCCGATCGCGTGCGCAGCGCGACCGAAGCCTTCGCGACGGCGGAAATTGCGCCGCTGGCGCAGCAGATCGATGCGCAGAATTCTTTCCCTTCGGATCTTTGGCAAAAGCTCGGCGCTCTCGGCGCCTTGGGATTGACCGTGCATGAGCGCTACGGCGGCTCGGGAATGGGTTATCTCGAACATGTCCTCGCCATGGAGGAAATCAGCCGCGCATCGGCGTCGGTGGGTTTGTCCTACGGCGCCCACTCCAATCTCTGCGTCAACCAGATTCACCGAAACGGTTCCGAAGAGCAAAAACAGCGGTATCTGCCGAATCTCGTCTCCGGCCGTCACGTCGGCGCGCTGGCGATGTCGGAGCCCGGCGCGGGATCGGACGTCACCGACATGAGGCTCAGCGCGATCAAGCGCGGCGATCGTTACATTCTCAACGGCAGCAAGATGTGGGTGACGAATGGTCCCGACGCCGACGTCGTCATCGTTTACGCCAAGACGGACCCTGGCGCCGGACCGCACGGCATAACCGCCTTTATCGTCGAGCGGGCCTTTCCCGGCGTTTCTTCAAGCGCCAAGCTCGACAAGCTCGGCATGCGCGGCTCCAACACATGCGAACTCCTGTTCGAGGACTGCGAGGTTCCACAAGAAAATGTGCTTGGCCTGCCCGAACGCGGCGTCAACGTGCTGATGAGCGGACTCGATTATGAGCGCGCGGTGCTCGCCGGCGGACCGCTCGGAATCATGCAGGCCTGCATGGACGTCGTGCTGCCCTATGTGCATGAACGCAAGCAATTCGGTCAGCCGATCGGCGAGTTCGAGCTGATGCAGGGCAAGCTCGCCGACATGTATACCGCGGTCATGGCGACGCGCGCCTATGTCTACGCCGTCGCCAAGGCCTGCGATCGGGGCCGCGTGGCGCGAAAGGATGCGGCGAGCGCCATATTATTCGCCGCCGAGCGCGCGACGTGGATGGCGCTCGAAGCCATTCAGTGCCTTGGCGGCAATGGCTATATGAATGATTATCCGACGGGCAGATTGCTGCGCGACGCCAAGCTATACGAGATCGGCGCCGGGACAAGCGAAATCCGGCGCATGTTGATCGGGCGCGAGCTCTTTCAGGAGACGGCCTGACTTTGGATTGAATCTATGCCCCGCCTCGACAGCCTCGTGAATTCGAAAGACGCGGATTACGCGAAGAATTTCCAGTGCATGGCCGAGCGGGTCGCCGAACTCAAGCGGATTGCGGGGGAGATTCGCCTTGGCGGCGACGAGGCGGCGCGCAAGCGTCATCTCGCGCGCGGCAAAATGCTGGCGCGTCAGCGCATCGACGCGCTGATCGATCCAGTGTCGCCCTTTCTCGAAATCGCGCCCTTCGCCGCGCATGGCATGTATGACGGGCGCGTCGCGGCGGCCGGGGTCGTCGCCGGGGTCGGGCGGGTGCGCGGCCGCGAATGCATGATTGTGGCCAACGACGCCACGGTCAAAGGCGGCGTCTACTTTCCCGTGACCGTGAAGAAACATCTTCGCGCTCAGGAGATCGCAGCTCAGAACAATCTGCCCTGCCTGTATCTTGTCGACTCAGGCGGCGCCAATCTGACGAGCCAGGAGGACGTTTTCCCTGACCGAGATCATTTCGGGCGCATTTTCTACAATCAGGCGACGATGTCGTCGCGGGGCATCGCGCAAATCGCGGTCGTCATGGGGTCGTGCACGGCCGGCGGCGCCTATGTGCCGGCGATGTGCGACGAAACCATCATTGTGCGCAATCAAGGCGCGATATTTCTGGCGGGGCCGCCTCTCGTCAAGGCGGCGACCGGCGAGGAAGTGAGCGCCGAGGAGCTCGGCGGGGCCGACGTACATTGTCGCCGCTCCGGCGTCGCCGACCATTGCGCCGAGGATGACGCACATGCACTGCAGATCGCGCGCGATATCGTCGGCAATCTCGGACCTGCTGGAAGCATGGCGGTTCCAGTGACAAAGCCTGCGGAGCCCTATTACGACCCCGCCGAGATCTATGGTCTGCTGCCGCATGATCCGCGAAAGCAGTTCGACATACGCGAGGTGATCGCGAGGCTCGTCGACGCTAGCGAATTTGACGAGTTCCGCAAGCTCTATGGCCCGTCGCTGGTGACGGGTTTCGCGCACATCAATGGCTATCCGGTCGGGATCGTCGCCAATAATGGGGTCTTATTTCCCGAGAGTGCGCAGAAAGGCGCGCATTTCATTGAACTTTGCGTAAGGCGCAAGACGCCACTGCTGTTCCTGCACAACACGACGGGCTTTATTGTCGGCGCCAAATATGAAAGCGCTGGCGTCGCCAAGGAAGGGGCAAAAATGGTGACGGCCGTGGCGACCGCCGCGATCCCAAAGCTCTCCATCATCGTTGGCGGCAGTTTTGGCGCGGGCAATTACGCGATGTGCGGACGCGCCTATTCGCCGCGATTCCTGTGGATGTGGCCTGGCGCGCGGATCGGCGTCATGGGCGGCGAGCAGGCGGCAAGCGTGCTGAGCCGCGTCAAGCGGGAAGCCATGGAGAAACGGCGCAAGGATTTTTCGGCTGCCGAGGAGGAAGAATTTTCTCGCCCAATTCGCGAGCAGTATGAGCGCCAAAGCCTGCCGCTCTATTCGAGCGCGCGGCTTTGGGACGACGGCGTCATCGACCCGCTCGACACGAGACGAACGCTCGCGCTCGCGCTATCTTTCGCGTTGAGGGCGCCGATCGAAGAAACGCGTTTCGGCCTATTCCGCATGTGAGCGAGTTTTATGACGGCCTTGCTGCAAACGATTGACGCCGCCACAGGCGTCGCGACCCTGACGCTGAACCGTCCGGAAAAACGCAATGCGCTCGACTCCGAACTCATCGGCCTGCTCAAGGACGCCGTCGAATCATTAGATGCGCGCGCCGATGTTCGAATCATCACCATTGAGGGCGCCGGAGACTATTTTTGCGCGGGCGGCGACATCGGCTCGATGATCAGGGTCGCGCAGGGCTCCTCATATGCAAATGAACAGGACGCCTTGGCGCTCGCTCGAATGCTCCTTGTCGTCGACGCCGTATCGAAGCCGACGATTGCTCTGGCCAAGGGCGTCGTCATCGGCGGAGGCGTCGGACTGCTTGCCTGCTGCGATATCGTCATCGCCGCCGATGACGCGTCGTTCTCTCTCAGCGAAGTGCGGCTGGGGTTGCTTCCGGCGATCGTCGCCCCCTTCTTGATTCGAGCGATCGGCTTGCGGCAGTTACGCCGGTATGCCTTGACGGCGGAGCGCTTCTGCGCCGCTGAGGCGCAGATGCTGGGCCTTGTTCATCGCGTGACGCCAAAGTTCGAACTCGGTCTGGCGCATGCAGCAATCGTCGCCGATCTGCTTCGCGGCGCGCCGGGCGCGCAGGCCGACGTCAAGAGCTTCTTCGCCGAATGCGACGGCCAAGGCGTCGAGGCGGAGCTCTTGCGCGAGGCTGCGCACCGTCTCGCAGCAAGGAGAAATAGCGCCGAGGCGCTGGAAGGATTGACCGCCTTTCTCCAAAAGCGCCCGCCAGACTGGATCGCGGCCGATTGAAATGATGCGCAAGCTCCTCATCGCGAATCGCGGCGAGATCGCGTGCCGAATCATGCGAACTGCAAAAAGACTGGGCGTCGCGACGGTCGCGGTCTATTCCGAGGTCGACGCGCTCGCGATGCATGTCGAACTTGCGGATGAAGCCTATCTGCTCGGACCGGCGCCAGCGCGCGAGAGCTATCTTTCGATCGAGAAGATTATCGACGTCGCAAAGCGTTCTGGGGCGGACGCCATACATCCCGGCTATGGTTTTCTTTCCGAGAACGCGGATTTCGCTGAAAGCTGCGCCGCGAATGGACTGATCTTCGTTGGACCGCCGCCGCGCGCGATGCGTCTTCTTGGCGCAAAGAGCGCAGCCAAGGCCGCGATGGCGCAGGCGGGCGCGCCCGTCGCGCCTGGTTCAAGCGGCGGCGACGACGCCGAACTCATCGAGGCTGCGCGCGCCATCGGCTTTCCATTGCTCGTCAAGGCGTCGGCCGGCGGCGGCGGCAAGGGCATGCGCGTCGTTCGAGCGCCCGAAGAATTGCCGTCGGCGATCGAAAGCGCCCGGCGCGAAACGCGCGCCGCCTTTGGCGACGATTCGCTGTTCATCGAAAAATATTTCTCCGGCTATAAACATGTGGAAATCCAAATCTTCGCGGACGCGCATGGCGGCGTCATCTCCTTTTTCGAGCGCGACTGCTCCCTGCAGCGCCGGCGCCAAAAAATCATCGAAGAGACGCCGGCGCCCGGCCTGTCGCAGTCTCTGCGCGCACGGATGAGCGAGGCTGCGGTCAGGGCGGCGCGCGCGTCGGGCTATATCGGCGCCGGCACGATCGAATTTCTGGTCGGCGACGACCACTTCTATTTTCTCGAAATGAATACGCGGCTGCAGGTCGAACATCCGGTGACGGAGATGGTGTCGAATCAGGACCTCGTCGAATGGCAGTTGCGCGTCGCCTGCGGCGCGACGCTTCCCATGACACAGGACGATCTGAGACTGAGCGGCTGCGCGATCGAGGCGCGAATCTGCGCGGAAGAGCCGGCTCGAGGCTTCATGCCTTCGGCCGGCGACATTATTCACTTTCGTGCGCCGCCGCGCGCGCCTTTCCTGCGCATCGACTCCGGCGTTCGCGCCAGCGACCGCGTCACGCCTCATTATGACTCGCTCCTCGCGAAGCTGATCGTCTTCGGCGAGAACCGCGCGCAGGCGCTGGCCCGCTTGCAGGCGGCGCTGGATGAGGTCGAGATCGTCGGCGTCGCTACGAATCTCGATCTGCTGCGGGCGATCTCCGCGAGTGACACGATGGCGCGCGGGGATTACGACACTGAGTTTGTGGCGAACAATATCGAAACGCTGACCCAGCCTGTCGCGCCGGACGTGGAGTTGGATCGCGTCCTACTTGCGGCGGCGAGCGCGATTTTTCTGTCGGTCGTACGACGGACGGCGCTGGATTCGAACAGAGCCGCAGGCGACGAGTGGTCGCCCTGGGCTCAAGCTGACGCATGGCGACTCTATGACTCCGCCGGCTGTGAAGTGAGAGTCGCTCATGCGGGCAGGGCGCTCTCTGCGCACATCGCCAATCCGCGGCCCGGCGGCTTTTTGCTGAACTTTGGCGGAGTCGTCGGCGCTGTCGAGGTCGAAGCTCTCAGCGATCGCCTCCTGCTGTTTATCAGCGGTGTGAAGCACGAGATCGGAACCGTCACGCTCGACGACGGCGTGGTCGTCATTCTGCGCGGCAGGAACTATGTGCTGAATTGGCTGCAAACGGCGGCTTCCTCCCACAGCCAAGGGTCGTCGGAGGAACGCGTGCTTGCGCCGATGCCGGCGACCGTGACCCGCGTCGCCGTGAAGATGGGCGACGCGGTCAGCAGGGGTCAGACGCTCGTGGTTCTTGAGGCGATGAAAATGGAAATCGCCATGGCTGCGCCGCATGACGGCATCGTCAGGAACGTCGCCTGCGCAGCGGGCGACATGGCAAAGGAAGGCGCCGAACTCGTTTCGCTGGCGCGAAAGGAGGACGTATGAGCGTACCCTCCCGCGTCACCATCGTGGAAGTCGGCCCGCGCGACGGCCTGCAGAACGAGAAACTGGCGCTATCGCCGCAGATGCGGGCCGAACTTATCAATCGTCTCGCCGCCGCGGGAGTGATCCGCATCGAAGCCGGGAGTTTCGTCTCGCCGACAGCCGTGCCGCAAATGGCGGGCACTGATCAAACTCTCGCGCTGATCTTGAAGCAAAATCTGCGGCTCGCCGTGCTGGTTCCAAACCTTCGTGGACTTGCCGACGCCCTCGCTGCGGGGGTGGATGAGATCGCCGTATTCGCCGCCGCTTCCGAGACCTTCTCGAAACGCAATATCAACTGCTCGATCGAGGAAAGCCTTCAACGATACGCCGAAGTCGTCGCAGAGGCGCGCCGCCATGGCGTCAGCGCGCGCGGCTATGTCTCTTGCGTCCTGGGCTGTCCTTACGAAGGAGCGATTGATGGCGCAAGGGTCGTATCAGTCGCCGGCGCGCTTCTCGAGATGGGCTGCTTCGAAGTATCGCTCGGCGACACCATTGGCGTCGGCGGGCCGCTGCAAGCCCGCCGATTGGTGGAACGCGTGGCGCGGGTTGCGCCGCTCGACAGGATCGCGGTGCATTTCCATGACACCTACGGACAGGCGCTCGCCAATATTTTCGCCTGCCTCGAAACCGGCGTCTCTATCGTCGACAGTTCGATCGCAGGCCTCGGCGGCTGCCCCTTCGCGCCGGGGGCTGCAGGAAACGTCGCGACCGAGGACGTCGTCTACATGCTTCAGAGAATGGACGTTGAAACCGGCGTATCGCTCGATCGCCTCTTAGCGGCGGGGGCCTTCGCCTGCGCACAGCTCGATCGGGCGCCGGCGAGTCGCGTGGCGCAGGCCTATGGGGCGCGCGCGAGCTTGTCAAAAAGCTACGCCGCGACAGGTTTACGGTCGACGACTCGCGGTAAATGACGCCATGTCATCCTATTCTGAATTGAGCGCCGAGCAGGAGGCCATCCGCGAGATGGCGCGAGACTTTGGGCGCGACCGCCTCGCGCCCTTTGCGCTCGATTGGGACCGCGAGCATGTCTTCCCGGTCGACACCCTACGCGACGCCGCGGCGCTGGGCATGGCTGGAATCAATGTGCGGGAGGCGTCAGGCGGCGCCGGACTGACGCGTCTTGACGGCGTGCTGATCTTCGAGGCGCTCGCCATGGGCTGCCCGACGATCGCCGCCTACCTCTCGATTCACAACATGTGCGCGACTCTGATCGACGCTTTCGGGAGTGAGCGTCAGATTGACAAATGGCTGCCGAAGCTCGTGACGATGGAGCTTCTATCGAGCTACTGCCTGACGGAATCCGGTAGCGGATCGGATGCGGCGGCGCTGCGCATGCATGCGACGCATAGCGGCGATCACTACGTCTTGAACGGCGCCAAACAATTCATTTCGGGCGCCGGGGCGGGCGGCGACGATCACCTCTATGTCGTCATGGCGCGAACCGGCGAGCCGGGCCCGAAAGGCATATCGGCTTTCGTCGTCGAAGGCGGAACGCCGGGTTTGAGTTTCGGCGCGATCGAGCGAAAAATGGGGTGGAACGCCCAGCCGACGCGCGTCGTCATCTTCGACGACTGCCGCGTGCCTGCCGAAAATCTTATCGGACGCGCGGGCGACGGGTTCAAGATCGCGATGGCTGCGCTGGACGGCGGCCGTCTCAACATCGCCGCCTGTTCGCTCGGCGGCGCGCAGTCGGCCTTCGATCACGCGCTGCGCTACATGAGCGGCCGCAAAGCGTTCGGTCGCGCGCTCGACGAATTCCAGGCGCTGCAGTTCCGGCTCGCCGACATGGCCACGCAGCTTGAAGTCTCGCGCACCTTTCTGTGGCGGGCGGCGGCGGCGCTCGACGGCAAGGCCCCCGGGGCCACGACTTTATGCGCCATGGCGAAGCGCGTCGTCACCGACGCCGGCTTTGCGGTCGCCAATGAAGCATTGCAGCTTCACGGCGGCTATGGCTACTTAAGCGAATATGGAATCGAAAAGATCGTTCGCGATTTGCGCGTTCATCAGATTCTCGAAGGAACGAATGAAATCATGCGCGTCATCATCGCGCGATCGTTCTTGACGTAGCAACATGGACGTCATCGCTTCGCGCGAAGGTCGCCTCGGACGCATTGTCCTCAACAGGCCGCAGGCCCTCAATACGCTGACGCTGCCGATGGTGCGGGCGTTTCGGCGCGCGCTCGACGAGTTCGGCGAGGACGATGGCGTTTGCGCCGTTTTCGTCGCCGGCGCCGGCGATCGTGGTCTGTGCGCCGGCGGCGACGTGAGGGTTCTTTACGAGCTGGAGACTGCGCAGAAGCGGCGTTTCGCCGATTTCTGGCGCGAGGAATATGAGCTGAACGCCCGCATAGCCTCCTTTCCCAAGCCCTATGTCGTGATCATGGATGGAATCGTCATGGGCGGCGGCGTCGGCATTTCCGCGCATGGCAATCGGCGGGTTGTGACCGAGCGCAGCCGGATCGCCATGCCGGAAGTCGGCATCGGATTCTTTCCTGATGTGGGCGCGAGCTGGCTTCTTTCCCGGGCGGGCGCAATCGGGCCCTATATGGCGCTGTCGGCGGCGTCGGTGACGGCGGCCGACGCGATCGACGCCGGTCTTGCCGATCTAACGATCCATTCAGGAGATATCGAGCGGCTGATCGACGAGCTCAAAGTGATCGACGTCGCCGAGGATGTCGACGCCGCCTTGCGGCGTCTCGCGCGCCGGCCGGATGACGGTCAGCTCTCGCCGTACCGCCGACTACTCGCCGAAGCGACCGCGCATGAGAAGCTCGGCGATGTGATCGCGGCCTTCGAGCGTGAGGGATCGGAATTCTCCCTGCGCGCCGCAGCGGACATCGGGTCGAAGTCGCCGACGGCCCTGAAAGTCACGCGCGCATTGCTCCAGCGCGCCGCGCAGGCTCCAGATCTCGAAACCTGTCTGACCAATGAATTCAAGGCGGCCTGCCGCATGCTCGAGACTCACGATCTTTATGAAGGCATTCGCGCAGCGATCATCGACAAGGACCGGCGGCCGAAATGGTCGCCGGACAGGCTCGACGCGGTCAGCGACGAAGCGATCGAAGAGATTCTCGGCGGCGATGCGACGCCGCTTCCGACGTTTAAAAGCTGGAATCCGTCGCCATATCCTCCTTGGGAGAGCTAAGGGGCCAGAGGATGATGTCATGAGCGCTGCCGCACCTGTCGTCATCATCGGCGCCGCGCGCACGCCGATCGGCGCGTTTCTGGGCGAGTTGAAGGATATCGCTTCGCCGCAACTGGGCGCGCACGCAATCGAAGCCGCGGTAACGCGCGCCAGACTGGATCCAAACGACATCGACGAAGTCGTCATGGGCTGCGTTCTCTCCGCCGGCCTCGGCCAGGCGCCGGCGCGTCAGGCGGCGCTCGGCGCTGGGCTGCCTGAGTCAACCGGCGCGGTCACCGTCAACAAGATGTGCGGCTCCGGCATGAAGGCGGTGATGCTCGCCAGCGACCAGCTCGCGGCGGGAGGCGCGCGCATCGCGGTCGCCGGGGGCATGGAGAGCATGAGCAATGCGCCCTATTTGCTCGATCGCGCGCGCACCGGTTACCGCATGGGCCACCGCAAGGTCCTCGATCACATGTTTTTGGACGGTCTCGAAGACGCCTATGAAAAAGGCCGGCTGATGGGGTCGTTCGCCGAGGATTGCGCGACGGAATATCAATTTACCCGCGAGATGCAGGATGCATTTGCGGCGACATCGCTGTCGCGCGCGCAGCGCGCCACAAACGACCAATCCTTCGCTCAGGAGATCGCGCCGGTCACGCTCGGCAAAGGCGCCAATGCGCGAATGATCGCCAGCGACGAACTGCCGGGCAAAGCCAAGGCGCAGGATATCCCGCGGCTCAAGCCGGTGTTCAGAGAGGATGGAACGATCACCGCCGCCAACGCCAGCGCCATATCGGATGGGGCCGCGGCGCTGGCGCTGATGCGCGCCGATGACGCCGAGCGTACAGGCGCGAAGCCGCTGGCGATCATTCGTGGCTACGTCACCGTCGCCGGCGCGCCGAGCCGTTTTTCCGTCACGCCGATCGAAGCGATCCGAAAACTCATGGATCGGGTCGGCTGGACGACCGGCGACGTCGACCTCTTCGAAATCAATGAAGCCTTTGCCGTCGTCGCCATGGCGGCGATGCGCGACCTCGACCTGCCGCACGATAAGGTCAATGTTCGCGGCGGCGCTTGCGCGCTCGGGCACCCGATCGGCGCGTCCGGCGCCAGGATCATTGTCACGCTTCTTTCCGCTTTGGAGGCGATGGGGCTGAAGAAAGGCGTCGCGGCGCTCTGCATCGGCGGCGGAGAAGCCACCGCCATGGCCATCGAACGGCTAAGCTAGCGTCAGTGTCTCCTATCAGGCTCCCCGATCGATATGTTCAACCTGCGGCGCTTGCAAGTCTGCGCTTCAGCGAGTCGCGGCGATGCGGCATGCATCCATGAACGTTCCGAAATTATCGATCGCGAACGTGTCGCGTCGTTCGATCGAGAGGAAACGAACGAATTCGCCACGCAACGACATCCGTCTCGAAATGAGGAAGAATCAAGACGTCGATTTCCCGCGCTGCGGCGCGAAATCACAAAAAAATTGTCGCGGCGCCGTGACGCCTCGCTTCGCCGCGCTACTTCGCTCATCAGGAGCGGGGCGATGGGAAACATTGAGATGGGCTTCGATCTCCCAGTAGATTTCGTCCAGCTGCTGTCGCCAAGCGGCGAGATGAGCAAGGCGGCCAGCAAATCGGCAAAGGATATTGACCGGCTGGTCCAATTCTATCGCGCGATGACGCGAACCAGGACCTTCGACAATAAGGCGATCAGTCTTCAGCGCACCGGACAATTGGGCACATTCGCCTCCGCGCTTGGTCAGGAGGCGATCGGCGTCGGAGCGGCGGCGGCGATGGAAGAGCGCGACGTTCTCGTGCCGTCCTATCGCGATCATGCGGCGCAATTCTATCGCGGCATGTCGATGTCCGAATGTCTGCTCTATTGGGGCGGCGACGAGCGCGGCAGCGATTTCAAGAACGCGCGCGGCGATTTTCCAAATTGCGTGCCTGTCGCGACTCAGGCGCCGCACGCGGTCGGCGCGGCCTATGCGCTGATGATGCGGAAGGAGGATCGCGTCGTCGTCACTTTCATCGGCGACGGCGGCACCTCCAATGGCGCCTTTTATGAAGCGCTGAATATGGCGGGAGTCTGGAAAACGCCGGTCGTCTTCATCATCAACAATAATGGCTGGGCGATATCGACGCCGCGAGAACTCGAAAGCGCGGCGGAAACCCTGGCGCAAAAGGCGGTCGCCGCCGGCATCGACGGACGCCAGGTCGACGGCAATGACGTCGTCGCCGTCCATGAAGTCGTGCGCCGGGCGATCGAAAAGGCGCGATCGGGCGGCGGACCGACGCTGATCGAAGCGATCACCTATCGTCTCGGCGATCACACCACCGCCGACGACGCCTCGCGCTATCGCGATCCCGAGATTGTTCGCGCGCAGTGGACGCGAGAACCGATCGCCCGGCTGCGCGCCTACCTTGTCAGCGAAGGCGCCTGGTCGAAGGAGCAGGAGGCCGAGCTTCTCAAGGCAAGCGCCGAAGAAGTCGATCGGGAAGTCGCCGCCTATCTGAACGCTTCGCCGCTCAGCGTCGACGCGATGTTCGAGCATCTATACGCGAAGCTTCCCGAGTCCATGCAGTGGCAACGCGAAGAGGCGCGCCGCTTCGCGCAATCGAGCGGGAAGGGCCATGTCTGAAATCACTTTGGTCGAGGCGGTCAATCTGGCGCTGGCCCGGGCGATGGACGAGGACGGCGACGTGCTCCTGCTCGGCGAAGACATCGGCGTCAACGGCGGCGTGTTTCGCGCCACCAACGGCTTGCAGGCGCGCTTCGGCCGCGCGCGCGTCATCGACACGCCTCTGGCCGAGGGCGGCATCGCTGGGGTCGCGGTCGGCATGGCGGCGATGGGGTTAAAGCCCGTCGCCGAAATTCAGTTTTCGGGTTTCATCTATCCGGCGATCGATCAGATCATCAATCACGCGTCCCGCTTGCGCAATCGCACGCGCGCGCGGATGACCTGCCCGATGGTCCTGCGTTCGCCTTGCGGGGCCGGCATTCATGCGCCCGAGCATCACTCGGAAAGTCCAGAGGCGATGTTCGCCCATATGCCAGGTCTGCGCGTCGTCGCGCCGTCTTCGCCGGCGCGGGCGTACGGGTTGCTCCTGGCGTCAGTGCGCGATCCCGACCCGGTCATTTTCCTTGAGCCGACGCGGCTCTATCGCCTGTTCCGTGAAGAGGTCGTGGACGATGGCGTCGAGTTGCCGCTCGACGCCTGCTTCATGTTGCGGGAAGGCGCCGATGCGACAATCGTGACCTGGGGCGCGATGGTCCCGGAGACGCTCGCCGCCGCCGAGAAGCTCGAAGAAGAGGGCGTCACGGTCGACGTGATCGACGTCGCGACCTTAAAGCCGCTCGACGTCGAAACGATTCTGCGCTCCGTCGAAAAGACCGGACGCTGCGTCATTGTCCATGAAGCGCCGCGCACGGCGGGCTTTGGCGCCGAGATCGCCGCCGAAATCGCCGAGCGCGCGCTTTATTCGCTGCTGGCCCCGATCAAGCGGGTCACCGGCTATGACGTCGTCGTGCCGCTCGCAAAATTGGAGAAGCAATATATTCCGAGCGTCGATCGCATCGTCGACGGCGTTCGCCAGGCGATGGAGGCGTCATGAACATTTTTCGTCTTCCCGATCTCGGAGAGGGGTTGCAGGAGGCCGAACTCGTGGAGTGGCGCGTCGCCGCCGGCGAGGACGTCAAAGTCGATCAGCCGCTCGTCGCAGTCGAAACCGCCAAGGCCGTCGTTGAGATCCCATCGCCTCTGGCCGGCCGGATCGAGCGGCTGTTCGCTTCCGCCGGAGACGTAATCCGGATCGGCGCGCCGCTGGTGGGCTTTGAAGGCGCGGGGGAGGATACTGGATCGGTGGTCGGCGCCGTTCAGCACGGGGCTGCAATCGTCCGCGACCAGCCGATATCCGTCAGTCATGGCGGCGGCGCGCTGCGGGCGACGCCTGCTGTGAGGGCGCTGGCGCGCAAGCTTAACGTCGATCTTGCCATGGTCACGCCATCTGGCGCCGATGGCCTCATCACTGTCCAGGACATCGAACGCGTGGCGCGCATCTTGAGCGAGACGGTAGCCGCCGAGCCGTTGCGCGGCGCCCGTCGCGCGATGGCGCATAATATGGCGCAGGCGCAGGCGGAAGTCGCCGCCGCCACAATCGTCGACGACGCCGACATCAACGCTTGGGCTGCGGGGACCGATACGACCGTTCGTCTGATCCGGGCGCTTGTTAAGGCCTGCGCGGCGGAGCCTGCGCTCAACGCCTGGTTCGAGCCTCACGCCTTCGCGCGACGGGTGATGAAAAAGATAGACCTTGGCGTCGCCGTGGACCTTTCCGAAGAGGGTCTGTTCGTGCCTGTCCTGCGGGATGTCGGCAATCGCGACGCGCAAGACTTGCGCAAGGGGCTGGACAAGATGCGGAAGGACGCGGCGGCGCGGCGCATTCCGCCGGAGGAACTGCGCGGCGCGACCATCACCCTTTCGAATTTCGGCATGATCGCGGGACGCTACGCCGCGCCGATCGTGCTGCCGCCGACGGTCGCGATCCTCGGGGCCGGCCGCATGCGCGACGAGGTCGTCGCCGTCGATGGCGCGCCGACGGTGCATCGGATTGTGCCGCTTAGCCTCACCTTCGATCATCGTGTGGTGACCGGCGGCGAAGCCGGCCGCTTTCTCGCCGCGATTATTGCCGATTTGGCGCTTGCCTCGTAAAGCGGTCACGCATCGGGCTGTGCTTGAGGATGCGCCGCCAAAAAGGCGGGGTGCGCGGCGCAGGCGGCGTCCACCGATTGGATGCGCGGGCAGTCGTCGAGCGGCACGTCGAAACGTCGCGCATTATAAACCTGCGGAATAAGACATAGGTCGGCAAGGGACGGCTTTTCGCCGAAAGCGAAAGGATCGGGCGAGATAAGCGCCTCGACCGCGGCAAGGCCCTCGGCGATCCAGCGTCTGCGCCACGCCGCGATCTGAGCGTCCTTGGCGCCGAATTGTCTCTGCAACGCCTCTATGACTCGCAGATTGGCAAGAGGGTGAATCTCGCAGGCGATCGTCAACGCGACCGCTCGCGCTTGCGCCGCCACAACGGGCTCTTTGGGCAGGAGGGGCGGATCAGGCGTCAGCGCGTCAAGATAATCGATGATGGCTAGAGACTGGGTGATCAGCCTGCCGTCGTCGAGCTCGAGCGTGGGGACGATCGCCAGCGGGTTCTTTGCCCGGTAGCGAGGGTTACGCTGTTCGCCGCGCAGCAAATGGATAGGCCGGCGCTCGATGATCAGCCCCTTGAGCGCGATGGCGATGCGCACGCGATAGGCGGCCGACGAACGGAAATAGTCGTAAAGGATCATGGGCCTTTTAACCGGGTCGGCGACGCAATATCTAAATAGCAGCTCAGCGAGAGCTGCATAGGGCTTGCCATGGACTCGATGTTTGGCGGCGCCGCAACGCCCGCCGAAAACCCGATGGGAACGGACGGATTCGAATTTATCGAATTCGCTCATCCGGATCCTGCGCAACTGGCTTCGCTGTTCGAAAAGATGGGATTCGCCGCGGTCGCGCGTCACCGCTCCAAAAATGTGACGCTGTATCGACAGGGCGAGGTGAATTATGTGCTGAACGCTGAGCCGCACAGCTTCGCCGCCGAATTCCAAAAAGCGCACGGGCCCTCTGTCTGCTGCATCGGCTTTCGCGTCATTGACGCCGCGAAGGCGATGCGCCGCGCCGTGTCGCTCGGCGCCAAGCCGGTCGCGTTCGGCGTCGGCCCGATGGAGCTGAACATTCCGGCGATCGAGGGCGTCGGCGGTTCGCTGATCTATTTCGTCGACCGCTACGGCGACCAGGGATCGATCTGGGACATCGACTTTCGGTGGATAGGGGAGCGTGATCCAAAACCCTTCGGCGTCGGCCTCACGGAAATCGACCATCTCACGCATAACGTTCGCCGCGGTCGCATGGACGCGCTCGCCAAATGGTACGAGCGCATCTTCAATTTTCGTGAGATTCGCTATTTCGACATCGAAGGCAAGCTGACGGGCTTGCGGTCTCGCGCCATGACCAGTCCTTGCGGCAAGATCCGCATTCCGATCAATGAAAGCTCCGACGAAAAGAGTCAGATCGAGGAATTTCTCGACGCCTACAAGGGCGAAGGCATTCAGCACATCGCCTGCGCCTGTCGTGATATCTACGAGACCGTTGTCGCGATGCGCAGTAACGGGCTCGACTTCATGCCTGCGCCACCGGACGCCTATTATGATGCGCTCGAGCACAGGCTGCCAGGCCATGGAGAGCCGACGCAGCGCCTCAGGGAGCTGGGAATCCTAATCGACGGCGTCACAACGGGTGCGCGCCGTCTCCTGTTGCAGATTTTCTCCAAGACGGTCATTGGCCCGATCTTCTTCGAATTCATTCAGCGCAAGGGCGATGAAGGTTTCGGCGAAGGGAATTTCCGCGCGCTGTTTGAATCGATTGAAGAGGATCAAATCCGCCGCGGCGTCTTGAACAGGGCGGCAGGCTAGGCCATGGCGGAAACGCGCTATCTGCATGGCTTCGGCAATGAGTTCGAAAGCGAAGCCCTTCCCGGCGCCTTGCCGATCGGCCAGAACTCTCCGCAACGATGTCCCTACGGGCTCTATGCCGAGCAATTGTCCGGCTCGGCGTTCACGGCGCCAAACCACCGCAACCGCCGCTCGTGGCTTTATCGGATCAGACCTTCCGTCCTTCACGTGCGCGATCCGCATGAATTTGCGCGGACCCACTGGAACACCGCTCCCTGCCGGGAAGTCGACGCGCCGCTCGGGCAATTGCGCTGGAGCGCGCGCGAAGTCGCTGGCGACGCCGGCTCCTTCATCGAAAGCATCCACACTATCGCGACCGCGGGCGATTGCGGGTTGAGAGTCGGCATGGCGGCGCATCTCTATCTCGCGGGACAGTCGATGCGCGACGACTATTTCTACGACGCCGACGGCGAGCTGCTGATCGTGCCGCAGCTTGGCGATCTGCGCATTTTCACCGAGTTTGGCCTCATCGAATGCACGCCGAGCGAGATATGCGTTATTCCCAGGGGCGTGAAATTTCGGGTGGAGCTGGCTTCGGGACCGTCGCGCGGCTATGTCTGCGAAAATTACGGCGCGCCCTTCGCGTTGCCCTATCGCGGCGCGATCGGCGCCAATGGGCTCGCCAATCCGCGCGACTTTTTTGCGCCGACGGCCGCATTCGAAGACAAGGACGCGCCTTGCCGCCTCACGATCAAATGGAGCGGCGCCCTATATCGCTGCGATATCGATCATTCTCCGCTCGACGTCGTCGCCTGGCACGGCAATTACGCGCCCTATAAATATGATCTGCGCAAATTCTGTCCGATCGGCGCCTTGCTGTTCGATCATCCTGATCCATCAATATTCACGGTCTTGACGTCTCCTTCGGACGAAAGCGGGGTCGGCAACGTCGATTTCGCGATATTTCCGCCGCGTTGGCAGGTCGCAGAACATACATTCCGGCCTCCATGGTTCCATGTGAACGTGATGAGCGAGTTCATGGGACTGATTTACGGGCGCTATGACGCGAAGCCGTCGGGCTTCGAGCCTGGCGGCATGTCGCTGCATAATGCGATGCTGCCGCATGGCCCGGACGCGGAAGCATTCAAACAGGCCTCAGAAGCGGATCTCGCCCCCGTGAAGATCGACGACGCTCTCGCCTTCATGTTTGAATCGCGGCTGCCGTTCTATCCAACCGCTTTCGCTCTCTCGCTTGAAACGCTGCAGAAGGATTATGCGGACTGCTGGTCTGGCTTGAGCCGTCATTTCACTGGCGATGGCCCATGAAACTCGCGTCCCTCAAGAGCCGGCGCGACGGCGCGCTTATCCTCGTCTCGCGCGATCTCTCTCGGGCCGTTGCGGCAGGCTTCGTTGCGCCCACCCTGCAGTCCGCGATCGAAGACTGGGAAACCGTGGCGCCGGAATTGCGGGCTTTGGCGGCGCGTCTCGAATGCGGGCTTCGCGAAAGCTTTCCCTTTCGCGAACAGGATTGCGCCTCCCCGCTGCCGCGCGCCTATCAATGGGCGGATGGCTCGGCCTACGTCAATCATGTCGCGCTCGTGCGAAAATCTCGCGGCGCCGAAATGCCGGAGAGCTTTTGGAGCGACCCGCTGATGTATCAGGGAGGCTCCGATGCCTTCCTCGGACCGCGCGACGAGATTCCTCTGCTCGATGAAAGGCACGAGCTCGATCTCGAAGCCGAGGTCGCCGTCGTTACCGACGATGTCCCGCTGGGCGTTACGCCGGAAGTGGCGCGCGATCACATCAAGCTTTTGATGCTGGTCAATGACGTGACCTTGCGAGGGCTGGTTCCGCCAGAGCTCGCAAAAGGCTTCGGCTTCTTCCAGTCGAAGCCCGCCTGCGCCTTTTCTCCCGTCGCCGTGACGCCTGACGAACTTGGCGACGCATGGGACGGCGGGCGACTCTCGTTGCCTCTGTTGTCCTTCGTCAATGGCGCGCCGTTCGGCCGGCCTGACGCCGGAAAGGACATGACCTTCGACTTTCCGCGCCTCATTTCTCATGCGGCGAGAACGCGGACGCTTTGCGCCGGAACGATCATCGGGTCCGGCACGATTTCCAATCGCGGCGCCGACGGCGGTCCCGGCAGACCGATTGTGCAAGGCGGGGACGGTTACTCCTGCATCGCCGAGCAACGCGTGGTGGAGAAGCTCATCGACGGCGCCCCGCGAACGCCTTTCCTGAAGGCGAGCGACATTGTGCGTATCGAAATGCGCGACGCCGAAGGCCGTTCGATTTTCGGCGCCATTGAGCAACGGGTGACGAACCCAGGCCAGTAAGGCTACGCGCTTCGCTTCGCGCGGAAATAATGGAAGTCGCCCCGCGAAATGATGCGATCTCCCGGCGCAATTTCATAGGGCGCGAAGTCCGAAGCGCCGCGCAGCCGATCATAGATCGCCCCAAAGTCCTGATAGCCGTCTTCGAGAAGCTTCTCGAAGCTCTCGATGACGAAATAGGTCTGCTGAAAATCGCTGATCACGTAATTCGTCCGCATGACGCGTTCAAGGTCGAAGGCGATGCGGTTTGGCGACGAGTCTTCCAGCGAAAAGATCGTCTCCGAAGGAGACGACATGATTCCGGCTCCGAAGATTCGCAGGCCCGCTGGCGTCATGATCAGGCCGAATTCGATGGTGTACCAGTAAAGCCGCGCGAGATTATGCAATTGGCCGCGCGCCAGCGCCCGTCTGCCGCCTCTGCCGTAAGCTTCGAGAAATTGCGCATAGGCAGGATTGGCGAGGAGCGGCACATGACCGAAAACGTCGTGGAAGACGTCTGGCTCCTGCAAATATTCGAGCTCCGACTCTGGGCGAATGAATGCGCCGGCCGGAAAGCGCCGATTAGCGAGGTGCTCGAAGAAGGCGTCGTCTGGAATGAGCCCGGCCACGGGGACGACGCTCCAGCCGGTCATTGCCTGCAAACGCCGGCTCAGGTCGGCGAAATCCGGAATGCCGGAACGCGAAAGTTCGAGCTTTTGCTTCGTCTCCAGGAACTCGTCGCAGGCGCGTCCAGGCAAAAGCTTCGCCTGGCGGGCGAAAAGCCTGTTCCAGCGGTCGTGCTCCTCGTTGCTATAGGAGGCCCAGTTCTGATCGATCGTCCAGTCCGCCTGTCGCGGCGCCTGCGCGTATCGATTTTTGCTCTCGCTCGTGAGTGGCTGCAGTCCCATCGCGGTCGTCCGTCGCGGAAGCCGTCTCTCTTCGATATATAGGCGAATCATCCCATCTTGCGAGATGACATGGCGCGGACGCGCCTTAGATGAGCGAACATGGAAGAATTATCGCATTTTATCGGCGGGCGCCGGGTCAAGGGCAAGTCCGGGCGTCTTACTGACGCCTATGAGCCGATGACGGGAGCGACGATCTCGCGCGTGCCGTTGGCGAGCCGGGACGAGGTCCGCGAGGCCGTCGACAACGCTGCTGCGGCGCAAAAGGAGTGGGCGGCGGTCAATCCGCAGCGCAGAGCCCGCGTGCTGATGAAATTTGTCGATCTGGTCGGGCGGGAGAAGGAAAAACTTGCAGCGGTTCTTGCGCGGGAGCACGGCAAGACGATCGCCGATGCGCAGGGCGAGATTCAGCGTGGCGTCGAGGTCGCCGAATTCTGCATCGGCGTTCCGCATCTGATGAAGGGTGAATTTACCGATTCGGCAACGGCGGGCTTTGACGTTTATTCGATGCGCCAGCCGCTCGGCGTCGTCGCCGGCATTACCCCGTTCAATTTTCCGGTGATGATTCTGATGTGGAAATTCGCGCCGGCGATCGCCTGCGGAAACGCCTTCATTCTGAAGCCATCCGAACGCGATCCCGGCGCGCCGCTGTTTCTGGCCGAACTGATGCTCGAAGCCGGCCTGCCGCCGGGCGTGCTCAATGTCGTCAATGGCGACAAGGAAGCGGTCGACGCCTTGCTCGAAGCGCCTGAAGTCAAGGCAATCGGCTTCGTCGGTTCGACGCCGGTCGCTGAATATGTCTACGCGCATGGCGCCGCCCAGGGGAAGCGTGTGCAGTGTTTCGGCGGCGCAAAGAACCACATGGTGATCATGCCCGACGCCGATATGGATCAGGCCGTCGACGCTTTGGTCGGCGCCGCCTACGGGTCCGGCGGCGAGCGCTGCATGGCGATTTCGGTCGCCGTGCCAGTAGGCGAAGAAACCGCCGCCGCGTTGGTCGCTCGGCTCGAACCGCGCGTCGAAAATCTGCGCGTCGGCCCTTCGACTGACCCTTCTGCGGATTTTGGACCGCTGATTACCCGCGCGCATTTGGAGCGAGTGAAAGACTATGTCGCTCTTGGCGCGAAGGAGGGCGCCAAACTGCGGGTCGACGGTCGCGGCTTCAAGATGCAGGGCTATGAGAACGGCTTCTACATGGGCGGCTGCCTCTTCGACGAGGTGAAGCCGGAAATGCGGATCTACAAGGAGGAGATCTTTGGCCCCGTGCTCTCAATCGTGCGCGCACAGGGGTTCGACGAGGCGCTGTCGCTTGCGAACAATCATGAATGTGGCAACGGCGTCGCCATCTTTACGCGTGACGGCGATGCGGCGCGTGAATTCGCCTCCCGCGTCGAAGTGGGCATGGTCGGCGTCAATGTGCCGATCCCGACGCCTCTGGCCTATTATACCTTCGGCGGCTGGAAGCGATCGATGTTCGGCGATCTCAATCAGCACGGGCCTGACGCTATCCGCTTCTATACGAAGACGAAGACCGTCGCGTCGCGCTGGCCAGGGGGCATCAGGGAAGGCGCGAGTTTCGTCATGCCGACGTTGTCTTAAGCCATGGCGCGCGCGGCCTTCATCGGTCTCGGCAATATGGGCCGTCCCATGGCGGCGGCTCTGGCCCGCGCCGGCGTCGAGACGCGCGGATTCGACCTTAAGGCCTCGCTGATCGAAGCTGCCGCCGGCGACGGCGTGATCGCCGCAAGTTCTTTGCGCGATGCGATCGACGGCGCTGACGCAGCCATCACAATGCTGCAGAGCGGCGATCAGACGCTCGCCGTCTGGCGCGAAATCGCGCCGCAAGCGCGCGGCAAGCTGCTCATCGACTGCTCAACGATCGATGTCGAAAGCGCGCGCGCCGCGCATCGCCTCGCGCAAAAGAGCGGCGCGCTCTCGGTCGACGCGCCGGTATCGGGCGGCGTCGCCGGCGCGAAAGCGGCGACTCTGACCTTCATGTGCGGCGGCGAGGAGGAGGCCTTTTCAATGGCGAAGCCCATCCTCGAACATATGGGCGCGCATGTTCTTCATTGCGGCGGCGTGGGAATGGGGCAGGCGGCGAAAATCTGCAACAATCTTATGCTCGGCATCACCATGATCGCGACGGCCGAAGCTTTTGTGCTGGCCGAAAAACTTGGTCTCTCGCATCGGGCGCTGTTCGAGGCGGCGTCGATCTCGTCGGGTCAGTCCTGGTCGCTTACGACCTATTGCCCCGTGCCGGAAATGGTCCCGGCCTCGCCAGCGAATAATGACTACAAGCCAGGCTTCATGACTGCCTTGATGCTGAAGGACCTGAGGCTCGCACAGGAAGCGGCCGCTCAGTCCGGCGCGGCCTCGCCGCTCGGGGCCGCCGCGACGCAGCTCTATGCCATCCAACAAGCCGCCGGCCAGGGCGGCGCGGATTTTTCGAGCATCATCAAGCTCATTCGCGGCGAATAGCGTGAAGCGCCAACAATCTTGATGTTGAAACAGAGGCGACATAGCGTGCGCCTATAGCTGCGCCAGGATCAATCCCATTCTGTCCACGTTTTAAAAGGAGGTGACACATGTCGAATCATTTTACCGGTCTCAGTCTCGGTCCGCCGCTTGGCGATCAAAGATTGGATCTGTGCGATCTCTATGCGTTCCAATCGCCGAGCGATCCTTCACGGACGGCGATCATTCTCAATGCCAATCCCACCTGCGATGAGTTTCATCCTGAGGCCATCTATCGGCTCAACATCGACAATGACGGCGATTGCTTGACCGATATCGCGATCACCTATGTGTTTTCGCCCAAACAGAACGGCCGGCAGGCTTTCGACGTTTACCTGGCGCGCGGCGCTGAGTCGCGTTCGCCGGAACCCGTGGGCGAAAAGATCGTCTCCGGCGCAGAGGTTTCCTTCGGCGCCAAGCCGAATATCGTCCGAGCGGGCGATTTCACCTTCTTCACAGGCGTTCGCAGCGACGCGTTCTTCTTCGACTACGATGGCATTCTGGCCTTGTACGACACGTCCGGCGGCAGAAATTTCACCGCGCCGCATCTCGGCGGCAAATCTCCCTGGACAGGCAAGGATTCGAACACTGAGGCAAATATTCTGTCGACTGTGGTCGAGATGCCGACGAGCGCTCTCGGCGGCAAGCCAGGGGTCCGAATCTGGGGACGCTGCAGCGTGCGTCGCGACGGAAAACTGATTCACGCCGACCGCGCGGGCCATCCGTCAGTCAGCAGCTTCTTCAATACCGACGAAACGAAGGAGGAATATAACGCCAGCGAGCCCGTGAACGACCGCAAGCGCTGGCTCGAACAGTTCATCCATCTCATGGGGCACACCGGTGACTACACGAGGGATGAGGCGATCAAGGCGATCGACGAGCATGGCATCCTGCCGGATATGCTCAGCTTCGATCCCGCAAAGTCTGCCGGCTATCCGAATGGCCGCACCTTCACGGATGACGTCATCAATTTCCGGCTGTCATTTCTTTCAAAGGGCGAAATTCCCCCGGACGGGTTGAAGCCGCATACCGACACTTTGCAAGAATTCCCCTACATCGGAACGCCGCACCAAAAGTAAGTGGCAGGCCCAAAAAAACGGGCGCGCTGGCGGCGCGCCCGTTCTTGCATCCCTTGCGCGGTCCAATATTACCGATGCGCGCGGGTCTTCTTTGGGGCGGGGGCGGCCGGCGGCGGCGGCGGCGGCGTCACCGGCATATATTGCAGACTGACATTGCCGACGCCGGCGGAAAGATTGGCGCCGGTGCCCAAGGAGACGGAGAGCGGCTGCAGGGAGATGGTCTTGTTTGAGCCGCCAACGAGAAGAGCGCCGCCTGCCCCGGCTCCAATCGCGAGCGACCCTTCGGCGCCGATATAATCTCCCGCCAATGCGCCGGGCGCAACGCTGTTGGTGGCCGCAAGCACATTCCAAACGAGCTTGCCCGGACCGCTGATGCCGATATTGGCGCCGACATTGGTCAGCCTGCCGATGTAATGCTGCGGCGGGCTGCCTTTGGCGTCCGTGTAAACGCAGTCGAGCGCCTGATTCTCTATGATGATCATGCCGACGCCGCCGGAGACATGGCAAAGAAGGGCGCCGACCTGCACGGATTGCGCCATGGCGGCGCCGGGCGCAAGCGCGATTGCGAAGGACATCGCGCAAATGGCGCGTCCGACCGAAAAGCGAAACATCATTGATCTCCATTATGGTTGCGGAATTTTACCGCGCGGGCGGGACTGTAATCGCGAATAGCGCAAAAAGTAACCCCACGTCGAACTCTTTGAACCGCCGCGGGAATATTCGCACACAGGCGGATGGCCGCACGCGCCGGCGTGCATGGCGGTGCGAGGTCGTCGAGGGCTCGCCGGCCCCACGCGACCGCTACAGCCTGCCGATCAGCGCCATGACGACGACGATCGCGAGCACGGCGCCGACGCCGCCGCCGGGGCCATATCCCCATCCAGAACTATAAGGCCATGTCGGAAGCGCGCCGAGCAGCAGCAACAACAGGACGACGATCAGGACTGTCGAGAGCTGGATGAACTCCTTGGCGGCCGCACATTTCCGCGCGACCTTTCATCCGCAACTCTCACGTTGGACGAATGTTCCTTGCCAGCCGCTCAGCGCAGATATGGCGCGATTGGCTCTGCTTGCTTTCGAGTCTCGCGCGCCTACTTCAACACGAGAGGCGCCGCGACCAAGCGGAAGCCAAACAAAGAACGGCTCGCGACCTCGGATGTAAAGGCGCGAGCCGTTTTTTTCGTGGCTATCCCTTAGGGATTGGCGGGCGTGGCCGGCGCGATATTAAGACGCGGGTCGTCTTTCGGATCGTAATAGTCGATCTTCCATGGGCCCGCCGCATTGATCTGAAGAACCGAGTCCTCGTCGACGAAGACGTAATGCAGCACGCCCGCAGGCATTGAGATAAAGCTGCCGGCAGGAAGTTCTTCGACGCTGGCGCGGTCGGCTGACTGCCCTCTGCCGAAGCTGAACGCGCCCGAAATAATCGTCACGAGCTCGACCTTGGGATGCGTGTGCGGCGGAACGCGATAGCCCTTCGGCGCCTTGATGCGGACGACGAAATCTCCTTCTTTTGTCGGATCTCCATAGAGCACCGCCATCTCCGCGCCGCCGGGCAGCGATGTCGGCGCCGGCGCCCATTTGATGTCGCCCGGGAGAAAGGCGCGATGCGCGTCGACCGCTCCGGCTTGAGCCGATCCGCCTACGGCGAGAAGCCCCGCGAATAGAATCCCTAGTCTTGTTTTCATCAGTCTCTCCTGTCGCGCTTTTGTCTTCTCAAGCGGCGCTGCACTCTCGTCGGCGCCGCATGCAGATCGACACATATAGGGCGCGATTGCGGAGTCAGCTCCACCAGAAGATCGCTGCGATGATGACGTAAAGACCGACAAGAGCCGCGCCGTCGACGATATCGGCGCGGCCGTCTACGGTCACAACAGTGACCACCAAGACTGAAAGAAACAGCGCCGCCGCGAGAATTGGCGGCACCGCGAGCGTGAAGGGCGCAGC
Source organism: Alphaproteobacteria bacterium (assembly GCA_016869435.1). GTDB lineage: Bacteria > Pseudomonadota > Alphaproteobacteria > Rhizobiales > Beijerinckiaceae > Methylocystis. The sequence goes on from VGEB01000009.1 coordinate 45,809, forward strand.
GCCGCCAATCGCAAAGCTGACGAGCACAAGAACCGGAACAAGCGCCACGGCGACCTGGAGCGCCGAGTTGAGAATAACGCTGACCGCGAGGTCCGCCTTGCCTTGCGCCGCAAGCCGGACGCCGACGAGATTTTCGACGGCGTTGCCGGCGATCGCGACGATGACAAAGCCGGAAAAGGCTTCGCTGACGCCTAGCGTTTCGATCGCCGGGCCGAGCGCATCGACAAACCAATCGGACACAAAGCCCGCGGCGACGCCGCAAATGGCGAGAACGCCAATCGCCGCGCCAAGCGGCCACGCCTGGAGGCGCGCATGAGTCTCGACGGGCAGCGCGCGCTGGCCCTGTCTCAGCATGGCCTGGGTGAGAACAAGAAAAACGAACAGCAGCACGATGGCGCAAACGACGGCCAGCTCCTGTTCATGCGCGCCACTTGGCAGATGCAGCTCCTGAGCGAGCGTCGGCAGCACCAGCGCCGACACCGCCAGAAGGAGCAGCGTCGCGATCATTCGCGGCGATTGGCTCTCAAAGCAAAGAATGCCGCGTCTCCAGCCGCCGGCGACAAAAGCGAGCCCGAGAACCAGGAGAGCGTTCGACAGGATGGAGCCGATCAGCGAAGCCTGCACGACGGTCAGCAACCCGGCCTTAAGCGCAAAGATGCAGACAAACAGTTCCGGAAGATTGCCGACCGCCGACTGAACGATTCCTGTCGTCGCCGGCGAGAGTCGATTGCCGAGCTGGTCAGTCGCCTCGCCGATGGCATGCGCGACGCTCGCGAGCGCCACGGCTGACGCGATGAAATTTTCGATTGATCCGGCCTGCGCAAAATGCATCGCCGCCGCGACTCCGACGAACGCCGCCGGCAGCGCCGTGGCGGCGAAGATTTTCCCGTCAGCGGCTCCGATCATCCTGAATTCCTCTTTGGCGTGGCGCCGTCGCGCGATCGACCGTGGCGGCGCATGTTGCAAATTGCATTGTTCGAAAGGCGCGCGCGGTCGATCAAACCGTCTGTCTTGGCGCTCTGCCGAGACGCTTCTCCAACTCGACGATCCGTCGCGTCGTCTCCAGAACCGTGTCGGGGTTGAGGCTGATCGAGTCGATTCCCAGCCGTACGAGGAATTCGGCGATTTCCGGATAATCCGAGGGCGCCTGACCGCAGATTCCGCAATGACGGCGGTTACGCTTGGCGCCTTCGATCGCCAACCGTATGATCTCCTTGACGCCTTCGTCGCGTTCATCGAAGTCGAAGGCGACAATTTCCGAGTCGCGGTCGACGCCAAGCGTCAGTTGCGTCAAATCGTTCGAGCCGATCGAAAATCCATCGAAGTGTCTCGAAAATTGATCGACCATCATGACGTTGTTCGGAATTTCGCACATGACGTAAATTTCAAGTCCGTTCTTGCCGCGTTCGAGACCAAGCTCGCCCATCAGAGAAAGAACTTTCTCCGCCTCTTCGATGCGGCGGCAGAAGGGAATCATCAGCTTGACGTTCGTCAGGCCCATGTCATCGCGCACGCGATTCATCGCCGCGCATTCAAGTGCGAAGCCGTCCCGATAGGCGGGGTGCGCATAGCGCGCCGCGCCGCGAAAGCCGATCATTGGATTGGCTTCGCGAGCTTCGAAAACGGCGCCACCGAGCAATGACGCATATTCATTGCTCTTGAAGTCGGACATGCGCACGATGACGGGCTTGGGATAAAACGCCGCCGCGATCGCGCCGACTCCTTCCGACAGCCGCGTCACAAAGAATTCGCCGGGGCTCGCGTAATTAGCGGTCAGTCTCGCAATTTCGGCGCGTTCGCCCGCTTCAAGCCGTTCAGGATGCGCAAGCGCCATCGGATGCGCCTTGATCGAATCCGCGATGATGAACTCCATGCGCGCGAGACCGACGCCGTCGTTGGGCAACGCCGCAAGGCTGAAGGCGATGTCCGGATTGCCGACGTTCATCATCACGTGAGTGGCCGGCTTCGACAGAGTCGACAGATCGACTCTTTCCACGTCAAAGTCGATGCCGCCTTCATAGACCTTTCCGACGTCGCCCTCGGCGCAGCTCACCGAAATCAGGTCGCCGGTGCGGATGAGGCGCGTCGCCACGTCAGTGCCGACGATCGCCGGAATGCCAAGTTCGCGCGCGACAATCGCCGCATGGCAGGTGCGGCCGCCGCGATTTGTCACGATGGCCGCGGCGGATTTCATCACGGTGCCCCAATCGGGCGAAGTCGTGTCGGCGACGAGAATCTCGCCGGGAATGAATGTGGAGAGTTCGCGGGCGTGTTCGATCACCCGCGCCTTGCCGCTGGCGATCTTGGCGCCGACCGCGCGTCCTTCGACGATCGCTGCGCCGTGTTTCGTCGCCTTGTAAATTTCGGCGATGTTTCGGTCGCGGCGAGACGCGACCGTTTCGGGGCGCGCCTGTACGATATAAAGGCGTCCGTCGACGCCGTCCTTGGCCCATTCGATGTCCATTGGACGGCGCGCGCCTGCTTTGGCGCTATAATGCTCCTCGATCGTCATGGCCTGTCCGGCCAGCGTCAGCGCCTCGTCGTCGGAGATGCAGAATTTCTCTCTTTCCTTGACGTCGGTCGGGAGGTTCCGCGTCGTCGCCCTGCCGTGATCGGAGAACACCATCCGGATCTTTTTTGCGCCGAGCGCGCGCTTCAAGATGGCGCGCTTGCCCAGCCGATAGGTCGGCTTGAAGACATAGAATTCGTCCGGATCGACCGCTCCCTGCACCACGTTTTCGCCAAGACCGTAGGCGCCGGTGATGAACACGACGTCCTCGAATCCGCTTTCGGTGTCGATCGTGAAGACCACGCCGGATGCGGCCAAGTCCGATCGCGCCATTTTCATCACGCCGACGGAGTTGAACACTTTGAAATGATCGAAGCCGTTGTCGATGCGGTAGCGGATGGCGCGGTCGGTGAACAGGCTCGCGAAGCAGTGGCGAACCGCGTCGAGAACGGCCGCCGCGCCGCGTACGTTGAGATAGGTGTCATGCTGGCCGGCGAAACTTGCGCTCGGCAAATCTTCGGCCGTCGCCGACGAGCGCACGGCGACCGTCAGATCGTCGCCATATTCCTCGGTGAGGCGGGCCAGAGCGCCGCGAATTTCGGCCTCCAGATCTGGCGGCGTTTGCGCGCCGTAAACAATGTCGCGCGCCGCCGCCGCCCGTTTCGCGAGATCATCGACGTCAGATGGATTCAGACCGTCGAGCGCCGCCGTAAGGGCGGGCCACGCGCCAGCCAGGTCGAGCATATAGCGATAGGCTTCGGCGGTGACGGCGAAGCCGTTGGGCACCAGGATGCCTTTCGCCGTCAGCTCTCTGTACATTTCGCCAAGCGAAGCGTTCTTGCCGCCGACGAGCGGCACGTCGGCGATGCCGACCTCGCCGAAAAAGCGAATGAAGCGCGCCGACGGATGCGCCGGACGAGCATTGGCGGACAGGGCGGAATCGGCCGTTTCAGTCATGACGAGCTCATTTTGGCGGGGGCTATGTGTCATTAGCCTATAGGGCCGCAATTATTGCAGGCGCGAGGCGATCGTGAGCACATGCACAGAATTTCTTTGCTCCGGGCGCGTTTCCCGTCGCATCGCCGCTCGTATTGGCTTAAGGATAGGCTCGTGGAGGCCGATTCTGTCCTATGAAAAACGCTTACCTCGCATGCGGCGGCCAAAACTTGACCTAGTGGTCGAGATTTGGCCGGATTCTTAACCATAATAGGAATCTGACCGGACGGCTGGCCAAATCCAGCTCGTGCTATTGAGGAGGGCGCTAAATGGATTCGCTGGATCTGGATCAGGTGATGGACGAAATCATCCCGAGGGGAGACAACAGGCCCCAGGCCCCGAATTATCCGGCCCGTCAGCGGCTGCGCGCGCCCGACGACGCCCTGGCGGCGCTAGATCTCGTGTCTCAGGCCGCCGCCGCCATACAAGAGCTTGAGAAACAGTCGGCTCAAGCGGTGGCGCGGGCGCATACCACCGCCAACGCGGTGAGAGAGAAGCTGGAGCGCGCCGAAGAGCGCGCCGACCGGGCCGAAGCGGCGGCACGCAATTCGGAAGCCGAAGTCGCCGAACTGTCCGCGGCGCTCGTTCACGCGCGCAACGACCTCGAGGCGATGCAGTCGCTGATCGAGGCGACGCAGGCCGAGCTTACAGCCATGGAGCAGCGGGCGCTCGCCGCAGAAACGCGGGCGATAGAATCCGACGCCTCGGTCCAAAGGATCGTCGACGCCATTCGAACGCAGCTTCCGGTCAAGGTCGCCGAACAGGCCAAGCCCGCCGCCTGACGCGCAGATCTCGCGCCCTCCGGAGTCGGCCGCCGGGCAGATTTGGCGGCCCCATCGCGCTCTCAAAGCGGCGAGGCGTAGGCTTGCGCTCTGATTAAGTTCGCTCTTAATGTATTGAATTTATTAATTAATCGATATCAAGCGCTGTGGGCCGATGCGGCTCGGCGCTCGAAGGTTCAGCCTCCAAAGAACCCCCGCATCGCCGCAAACAGGCCCTTCCGGCCTTCCGCAGCCGGGGGCGTTTGCATGGCGCCTTCGGCTTGGAGCCGCTCAGCGTCAAGTTCGACGCCGGCGCGCGCGACGAGCGCGGCGAGCGTCGGCGCTTCATGGGCCGGCGCCCACCCGCCGTCGCGCCGCAAGTCGAGATAGGCGTCGAGCATGTCGGCGGCGTCCGCCGCGCCGACCTGCTCGAAATGGGCGCGCGCCCGATCGACCGTATCGGCGTCGGCGATCTGGCGCGCGGCGTTCGTCGCTTCGCGCCGCACGCCGTCGTCGAGCGCCAGAGCGACGCGCGCCTCGCGCAGCGCAGCGGCTTCCGGCTCCTTAAAGAGCGCGCGCAGGAGCCGCGCCTCTTGCATGGCGTCGATGCCCGAATGGGCCATGCCTCGGGCGCCGCAGGCGTCGAGATAACGCGCCAGGAGAGACGGCGCGCCGCGCGCCCCGGCAGCTTCGGCGCAGGGCCGCACGGACTGCGCGAATTCGCCGCCGCGCGCAACCGCCGCCGCCAGCGCCGGGTCGGCGCTAAAAGCGCCATAGCCGCCGAACTGCCGAAGCCGCGCGCGGGCAGGCTCGGTCGCGCCGATCACAAGCGCGGCGAAACTTACCTGGGCCAGAGGCTCGAGCGCCTCCCACAGACCGGGCGGCTCGAAGCGGGCGGCGACCTCGGCGCGCGAGAGGGCGCTGTTGAGCGACGCGACAAGCTTGTCGCAGCGGCCTCTCAGCCCGGCGGCGCGTTCCGCCACGGCGCGGGCGGCGGCGCCGGTCGCGGCGCGCGCGCAGTCGG
>VGEB01000010.1 GCA_016869435.1 Alphaproteobacteria bacterium
CGGCCGCGCGCAGCGCGACGCTTACGCGGAAAGGATCGCGCTCAAACGAGAGAAAGCCTTCGAGCTGTAATTGCCGTAGGGGAGGCTTGCGAAAAATTCTTCCGTGGCCTGTGGATTCCGGCCCTAGGCGATCAGCAGGCCGGCGATGGCCAAAAGCAGCAGGGAAAGCAACGCCGACGACAGGCCAGCGAGAACCCCAACCGCCAGAATGACTCCAAGCTTGGTCCTGATGTTGATCGCCATCGCTGATTCTCCTGATCGCGCCTTGAACTGCATTCGATTAGAGCAACATGGTTAATGAAAAGTTATCATCCGCCGGCCTTTCGCCGTCAGCGCGCCAGCTTGTGTTTGGGAAGGCGCGCGTGATGCGCCAGCCGCGCGAGACAAAACGTCAAAATGCCTCTCCAAGCGAAACCGGGCGCAACGCCTCGCTGAGCTTGCAGCTGACGCGGGCTTCGTCTTCAGCCGGCGTAATAGCCGACGATCGCTGCGCCGATGAAAAAGCCGATCGCTCCCAAAATCACTAGTCTCGTTAACCCTGCCGGCATGATCTCTCTCCAATCGGAGCCGCACGCTCAAATTAGCGGCCCGGCCTCCAAGATCAAGCAGCGTCGCGCGCCCTCGATTGACGCCCTCAAAGAAAAACCGCAGGCCGGCAGGCCTGCGGTCTAAAGAACCAACGCTTGTGCGCTCAGTAATTGTAGAAAGCGACGCAGACGCGGTCGCCATTGTAGTCCCAGCCCCATTTCGCGCAGCGCCGCGGCGGCGCGGTCGCCGCGCCGACGACGGCGCCGCTGGCCGCGCCGATCGCCGCGCCCGCAAGCGTTCCGCCCGCGCGTCCGCCGGAAGCGAGCGCGCCAATGCCCGCGCCGCCGAGGCCGCCGATCACGGCGCCGCCTGCTGCGCGTTCCCCGGGAGTGTAACACGCCGCAAGCGGCGCAGCCGCCGCCAGGACGGTCGTCAGGAGCAGAACTTTCTTCATGCGCATCTCCTTTAGAGGGCGACACCGGATGATTGATATCCAGGCGAGGCGGCGGCCTGCCTGGTTTACTGATATGCGCGCCGCAAATTCGAATGACGCCGCGGCCCACGGCCGCTTGGATTAACCGCGCGCCGCATTGGCGTCGCGCAGAATTTAATGAAAGCCGCCGGCAATGGCTGTCGCAAAAATACAACATCCGGCATCGATCGCACGCTCGCGGGTCAGGAAAAGACTAAAATTCGACCAATTTTCGCCATCAACAGCGCGCCCGGCGCTCTTGGGAACCGAACGCAAATTTGCTAGCAGCCATTGTGGTTTGTTTTAAGGGACTTCACCTCATGGATGCAGCCGCTCGCGCCGAGGAATTTCGCCGCCGTCTCGACGCCGCCGCCGAGACGACCGAAAGTGCGCTCGATACGCTGCTCGCGCCGGCGCCGCTTCCGGGCGAGATCGTCCGGCCGACGCGCCTTCTCGAGGCGATGCGCTATTCGGCGCTTGGCGGCGGCAAGCGGCTGCGGCCGTTTCTCGTCATCGAATCTGCGCGACTCTTTGGCGTCGTCGGCGAAGCGGCGCTGCGCACCGCCTGCGCGCTCGAAATGATCCATTGTTATTCTCTCGCCCACGACGATCTGCCGGCGATGGACGATGACGATCTGCGTCGCGGACGGCCGACGACTCATAAGGCCTTCGATGAAGCGACGGCGATCCTCGCGGGCGACGGACTTTTGACCTACGCATTCGACGTCGTCGCCGATGCGGCGACGCATCGCGACGCAGGCGTGCGCGCCGCGCTGGTGCTTGCTTTGGCGCGCGCGGCAGGACTTGGCGGCATGGTCGGCGGACAGGCGCTCGATCTTGCCGCCGAAACCGCGGCGACGCCGCTCTCGCTCGATGACACCTTGCGCATGCAGGCGATGAAAACCGGCGCTCTGTTGCGTTTCGCGGTCGACGCCGGCGCGATCCTCGGCGCGGCGTCGGCCGCGCAGGCGCGGGCATTGACGCGCTATGGCGAGGCGCTCGGCGCCGCCTTTCAAATCGCCGACGATATTCTCGACGCCGAAGGCGACAGCGCCGCGCTCGGAAAGCGCGCCGGCAAGGACGCCGAGCGCGGCAAGGCGACCCTCGTTGGCCTTCTCGGTCTCGAAGCCGCGCGTGCGAGACGCGACTCGCTTGTCGAAGAAGCGACGGCGGCGCTGCGTGAGACGGGACTGGGGGAGGCGACCGACATTCTCGCCGAGGCCGCCCGCTTCGTCGCGGCGCGGCGCAATTGAGGGATCTCGCCATTGCGCCGACAAAGACTGTCCGAGATTCCGCGTCGGGCCTCGGCGATCCTGGCGCCCTTCCGAATTATCCGTGCGCGGCCACAGCTCTTTCTGAGCGTTTTGTTCGGCCTTGTCGTCGGACTTCTCATGCCGCAGGCCATGCAGCCCATTTCGCGCGCGCTCATCGGGTGGAACGCCCTGACGCTCTGCTATTTCGCGCTCATCGCGATCTTCATAACCGGCGCGACGCATCACACGATCCGCGAGCGCGCCCAACAACTCGACGAAGGACGTGTCGCGATGCTGTTGCTGACTTCGGCGATCGCAACCGCGTCATTCGGCGCAGTGGTCATTCAGCTCGGCTCGGTGAAATACATGCAGGGCTGGGAAAAGAACGCGTCGATCGCGCTCACGATCATCACCGTGCTGAATTCATGGCTGTTCCTGCATCTGACATTCGCGTTTCACTATGCCCACGAATTCTATCTCGAAGAGGAGTGCGATTCCGGCGAGCCGCCCGAGGCGAGAGGCGGGCTCCATTTCCCGCATACGAAAGCGCCGCAATACATCGACTTCCTCTATTTTTCCTATGTGATTGGCGTCGCCTTTCAGACGGCCGATATCGAAACCTGCTCGGCGTCGATGAGGCTGCTCGTGGCCACGCATGGCATCGTGGCCTTTTTCTACAACACTACCATCCTCGCGCTCATGGTGAATATCGCCAGCCAGTTGGTGTGAGCGTGAAGCAAAGGCCTTCCAACGATCGAGCGAAGTGATTAAGCGCCCGCAAAGTTTCCGGTATCGACCCATTCTTGGGAAATGATCGACCACCAGTCCGTTGCAAGGCCTCTAACAACGTATTCGTAGGGCAGCCATCCGTAACCGGCTTCGCCCCATTTGTCGCCCCATGAGTTGCGAATAAGCAAAGCTCCAACGGTTTCCTGCCCGCCACTGTTCGTATTCTTGATCTTGATCTTGTCATCGTACCCTGCCGCAATCACTGCGTGCCCTCCGACGACTTTCTCTGTCAGTGTGGGAAATGGAATCTTTCCGCTAAGTTGGGCCTGCGTATAGGAGGAATAAACTGTAAAGCCGAAAAAAGAAGGCAAACCGGCCGCCAGATTGGTCTTGATGCGACTCATGACTTGAGTTGGCGGGACGCCAGGCGGGTCATAGCGATAGTAATTTATTGTCCTGTAACCTTGAGAAAATGCATAGAGAAACGCGCTTGGCTCCTCGTCGTATTTCGCCGGGTCATAGGGCCAATATTCTTCCGGCGGAACGCCAAACAGGGTCAAAGCTTCGAGCGTGGTGCGTAGATATGCGCCAGTGTCTCCAGTCCAATTGAGCAAGTTGCGCGTCGCCTTGTATAGAAAAAGGCGAGAGGCATCGAGATGCTTACCGAACGCGCGACGCTGGTAGTATTCGACTAATCCGACGCCAGCGTTTGCCGTGCATGAGCCGATATTCTGCTGATCTTCAATCGGAGAAAACCAAGCCCGCAGGTCCACCGACGTCGGCGCCTTGGCCGTACCGGTCACCCCTTTGGTCACAGCAGCGACCAGCTTTTTCACGGGTTCTTTCTGTCCGAGAGCAAGTTTCGTCGGGTCAATAGCATTGTGGTCGACAGAATAATCGCGAATGTTTGGCAGTTCACGGACCCATCCAAGCCCATAACCATCTGGAGTGCTCAATGACATAATTGTCCTCCTGATTTTAAAAAACAAAACAACTATTATGCGACAACAACAACAATGTTGATCGTGACGGAATCAATATACGCTGCGTCGCTTTCCCATTCCCTTGAGAGTTTGAAAAAAAGTGTAGCGCGCCCCTGCTTTACGGAAAGGAAATTGAATGAAGCTTGCCCTACTCCTCCCACGATGTCTGACTTAGCCTCGAACCCAGAATCGAGAAAGCTCACAGCGTCGCCAATTACCTTTAATTGCCAACGGTACCCGGTCGTTGGTGACTCGTCAAGATGAACAGTGAAGGGCGCACCGAGCAGCGCCTCGACAGACGCGCCATCGTCAGCGTGGGTTAAGATCATCGCTCGTCTCAAGCAGAAGATACGAATTAATGATGCAACTTAATCATGGAGCTGCGGCATATGCAAAGCACCAATGGCGCTACGGCATGAGTGAGATGACGGAACGCATAGCTAAGAAGGAAGCGAATGCGCGCGACGACGCGACAGCGATCGACCTGAAGATTGAAGCGGCGCGACTGCGCGCCATTTTGATCGGCTCTGTCGGCAATCTCGTCGAATGGTATGACTTTTACGTCTATTCGGCTTTTTCGCTCTATTTCGCTGACTCGTTCTTCCCGGGCAATGATCCCGTCGCGCAGATGCTGTCGGCCTCGGGCGTCTTCGCGCTCGGCTTCTTCATGCGGCCCATCGGCGCCTATATTTTCGGCCGCATCGGCGATCGTCGCGGCCGGCGTCTCGCGCTGATGCTCTCGGTCACACTGATGTGTCTCGGCTCGCTCCTCATCGCGCTCGCGCCGACCTATGCGATGGTCGGCGTCGGCGCGCCGACGACGCTGCTTGTCGCGCGTCTTCTGCAGGGCGCCAGTCTAGGCGGCGAATATGGTTCGAGCGCGACCTATCTCGCCGAAATGGCGCATCCCGAACGGCGTGGTTTCTATTCGAGCTTCCAATATGTGACGATGATCGCCGGCCAATTGCTCGCGCTCTGCGTGCTGCTGATCCTGCAAGATGTCGCGCTCGACGCGCCGGCGCTGCGCGCCTGGGGATGGCGCGTCCCCTTCGCCTTCGGGGCGCTGCTCGCCATCGTCGCGCTTGTCATGCGCCGCGATCTTGCCGAGACGCCGGCCTTCGAAGCGTCGCGCGCGCAACGCGCACGCGGGTCGCTGCGCGCCCTCTTGGCGCATAAGCGCGAGACGGCGACAGTCGTCGGACTGACGCTCGGCGGCACGATCGCCTTTTACGTCTATACGACCTATATGCAGAAGTTTCTCAAACTGTCAGCGGGCCTGAGCGATCGGCAGACGACCTGGATTGCGGCCGGTTCGCTTCTCTTCGCGATATGCCTTCAGCCCGTCTACGGCGCCGTGTCGGACCGCGTCGGCCGCCGGCCGATGCTCATCGCCTTCGGGCTGCTGGGCACGATATTCACGGTCCCGCTGCTGACCGCCATCCAGAACGCGCGCGACGCATGGCTGGCCTTCGCCCTCATCTGCTGCGCCTGGCTGATCGTCGCGCTTTATACGTCGATCAACGCCGTCGTGAAGGCGGAGCTTTTTCCCGCCGCTATCCGCGTCACCGGCGTCGCGCTGCCTTATGCGGCGACCGTGTCGGTCTTTGGCGGCTCGGCCGAATATGTCGCGCTCTGGTTCAAGGCGCATGGCCATGAGCGCTGGTTCTTCTACTATGCGAGCGCCGCGATTTTCGTCTCGCTCATCGTCTACGCGACGATGCCGGATACGAAGAAAAATTCGCGCATGGAATGAGGGGGAGACCGTGAAGCGTTACGCGGTCGTGATCGAAAAGGCGGGTGGGAATTATTCGGCTTATGTGCCGGATTTACCGGGCTGCATCGCGACAGGGGAGACGGTGGCGGAGGTGGAGCGTGAAATCCGCGACGCCATCCGCTTTCACATCGAAGGGCTGGAGGCGGATTCCCCGTGCCGGCGCCGAGCGCCATCGCGGTATATGTGGAGGCGTGAAGCGAGTTCCCGGATCGTCGGTTCGCGTATTCTCTCCCCCTAGACCGGCCCACAAGGGGGAGGGGAGATGCGATTCCGGCCGAACCAATCAGGATTTCGCGCCATTGACGTTCCGTTGATGTTCAAATCGCACGCGCTACATCGTATGCGTGCAACCATCCCGAGAGGGAGGCAATCGTGAGACGAATTCTTCTACTCACGCTTCCGTCCGTCGGCTTCTTGATCGCTTTCACGGCGGTTCCGGCGGCGTTCTTCGGCTCCGAGTCGGCAGGCCTCGAAGCTTCGGCCGCCACAAATCTCAATAGCTCCAAGTCGAACATTTACAAGACGACGCCACCCAAGAAACGCGGTTCCCAGACGTAGGGCGGTCCGGCGGCTACGACCGTCAAGGGCAGCAAGTCGAACACGAGCGATTGACGTTCGCGATCAGCGCCCAAACTCGCGACGCGACTCAACCTCGATCGGGCGGAAGCGCCTGTTTGTTCCCGCCGAGCGGCTCCGCTGGGCGCGCGCGCCCTTCTCCTTGCGGGAGAAGGCGTCATGCGAAGCGCGACGGATGAGGGCAAGCCGCTGAAAGCCCTCACCCGACCTGGCTGCGCCGGGCCCCTCTCCCGCAAGCGGGAGAGGGAATGCGCGAACCTTGTCGATCACCACGAACCCCGATCACTGCGCCGGTTCGACGTAGCGTCGTTCAAAACGCTTTCGGCAGTCCCGCCTGACGCAGGATGGCGTTTGCCGTATGGCGGCTGGGGATGCCGATCGGGACGGCGAAATTCCGCTTGGTGATCGGGCTATGCCAAATCTCGTGGCTTCCCTTGCCTTGACGAACCATGACGCATCCCGCAGCGTGCAGCAGATCGCGCAAGGGCCGATCGAATTGCGGCGCCATCAGGCAACCGCCCGCTCGACCTCGCGCAACGCGGAAATTTGCAAGAACACCGACGCAGGATCGGTGGCGGGATGATTATCGGGCAACAGGTCGAGCGCCATCGCCGACATTTTTGCGAAAAGTTCGTCCAGCGTCGCGGCGTCAGCGGCCGCCGGAATCTCATCGCAATGTCCGCTCCAGACGGACGCTTCGTCATCCCATGCCGCGGAAATCGTGAAAATGACCGGCTTCGCCGACATGCCTGGGTTCTCCGCTTCGTCGCGCGTCAATTATCCAAAAAGCTCCGCAGCTTCCGGCTCCGGCTCGGATGTTTCAGCTTCCTCAGCGCCTTCGCCTCGATCTGGCGGATACGCTCGCGCGTGACCGAGAACTGCTGGCCCACTTCTTCGAGCGTATGGTCGGTGTTCATGCCGATGCCGAAACGCATGCGCAGCACGCGTTCCTCGCGCGGCGTCAGCGAAGAGAGAACGCGCGTCGTCGTCTCGCGCAGATTCGACTGGATCGCCGCCTCGATCGGCAGCACCGCGTTCTTATCCTCGATGAAATCGCCGAGATGCGAATCCTCCTCGTCGCCGATCGGCGTTTCGAGCGAGATCGGCTCCTTGGCGATTTTGAGAACCTTGCGCACCTTTTCGAGCGGCATGGCGAGCTTTTCGGAAAGCTCTTCCGGCGTCGGTTCGCGGCCGATCTCATGCAGCATCTGGCGCGAGGTGCGCACGATCTTGTTGATCGTCTCGATCATATGCACGGGAATGCGGATCGTGCGCGCCTGATCGGCGATCGAGCGGGTGATCGCCTGCCTGATCCACCATGTCGCGTAGGTCGAGAATTTATAGCCGCGGCGATATTCGAATTTGTCGACCGCCTTCATCAGGCCGATGTTGCCTTCCTGGATAAGGTCGAGAAACTGCAAGCCGCGGTTGGTGTATTTCTTGGCGATGGAGATCACGAGACGTAAGTTCGCCTCGACCATCTCCTTCTTGGCCTGGCGGGCTTCGCGCTCGCCTTTCTGCACCATATGCACGATCTTGCGGAACTCGGAAATCTCCAGTCCGGTTTCGGTCGCAAGCGCATGAATGTCGGCGCGCAGATCCTTGATGCGATCCTTGTCGCGGGCGACGAATTCCTTCCAGCCTTTGGAGCCGAGCTTGGCGACGCGCATGACCCATTTGGGATCAAGCTCGGAGCCGTGGAATTTGTCGATGAAGTCCTCGCGCATGACGCCGTGACTGTCGGCGAGGCGCATCAGCCGCGTCTCGTAGCCGATGAGCCGCTTGTTGATGTCGTAAAGCTGCTCGACCAGCGCTTCGATTCGATTTTGATTGAGCGAAAGCGATTTGACGTCGGCGACGATCTCTTTCTTGAGAGTCTTGTATTTGCGCTCCTGCGCCGGGGTCAGAGTCTCATTCCTGAGCTTGTTCTCGACGTTCTGATCCTGAAGCCGGCGCAGCTTCTTGTAGGCGTCGGCGATGCGCGCGAAAGTTTCGAGAACCTTGGGTTTCAGCTCCAATTCCATCGCCGACAGCGACACGGAATTTTCCATGTCGTCTTCTTCCTCGAACGCTTCTTCGGCGGGTGGGCCTTCCTCCTCCAATCCGGCGGGCGGCGTGCGCGGCGCGGTGGAGGGGGCCAACTCGGCGCCTGCGGACGGCTCCGCGGCCTTCGCCGCCTTGCCTTCGGGGCCGGCGTAGGTCGCCTCGAGATCTATGATGTCGCGCAGCAGGACCTTGCCTGCCTCCAATTCTTCGCGCCAGATAATGATCGCCTGGAAGGTGAGCGGGCTCTCACAGAGCCCGGCGATCATCGCCTCGCGCCCAGCTTCGATTCGCTTGGCGATGGCGATTTCGCCTTCGCGCGACAAAAGCTCGACCGAGCCCATCTCGCGCAGATACATGCGCACCGGGTCGTCGGTGCGATCCGCCGGCTCCGACGTGCGCGTCGCCACCGCGGTCGCGCGTGGGCTTTCGACGAGTTCGCCGCCTTCCGATTCTTCTTCCTCTGCGGCCTGCTCCTCCTCGACGTCTTCCGGATCGTCGCCTTCCGAGACGGTGATGCCCATTTCCGAGAGCATCGCATAAACGTCCTCGATCTGGTCTGACGACACTTCCTCGGACGGCAACACCGCGTTCAACTCGGCATAGGTCACAAAGCCGCGCTTTTTCGCGAGCTTGATCATCCGTTTAACGGCGGCGTCGTTGAGATCGAGAAGCGGTCCGTCAGACGTCTCCGTCACCGCCGCGGTTTCATTCTCGACCTTGTCTTCGTCTTTCTTCGCCATCCACAAGCTCCAAGCGCCTCGCCCCGGATCGGCTCCCCGAACCAGGCAAGGCGCAAGTTTTCTAAAAAGGCCCTGAGAAGGCCGCCCTTCTCCAAGCTGCGGCGCGGCAAGCGGGAGAAAAAGCCCGGCCGACCGCATGAAACCTTCGCTCCGCCCCTAGCGGCGCGTCCTCCGTCCCCTCATCGCCACGGCGCCAACCATGCGAATGTCATAAATTGCGCGACGGCCGGCCGGAAAGCGAACCATATCCTTCCACCGCCGCTTCTGCGCCATCTAGGGCCGACAGCTGGGTCTGAATATCCTTCAGCCGCGCATAATCCCGCTCGTTTGGGTTGTCGGCGAGCACAGCTTGCACCGCGCGCAACTCTCTATTTAACGCCAACGATCTTCGATGCAAGGCGAAAGCCTGTCGCAGGCTTTCGCCGGCGTCGGCCGCCGCCGCCTCGGGGCGCACGCTCCATAGCGTGGAATGGGCGGCCATCGCTTCGAGCCGGGCGACGATCGAGTCAAGCCCAAGCGACGCCATAAAAGCGCGAAGCTCGACCTTGTCGGCGTCGCCGCCCTCGGCGAATCGCAGAAGCGCGTCGCGCAGGGCTCGCGCATCGGCTGAATTGAGGTCGAGAGTCGCCAGATCCTCGGCGCGGGAATCAATCAAATCCGGATGATTTATCAGGATCAACAGGATAAGCGCCTCGCGCGGCGCGATGCCGGCTTTGACGCCGCGAAACAGCGGCGAATTCGCTAATCCTGGACCGATGGTTAGGGGCGCTTCGTCGGAGGCGCGCGCCAATCTGCCGCGCCGTCGCCCCGGAAAATCGGAACGCCTATATTTTGTGCGCTGGTCGCGGCCAAACAGTCGGTCCAGCCGCTCCGACAGTTCCTGCATATAGTGGCGCCGCAGGTCCTCGTCGCAAATCAGACCAACGATTTCGCGCATCCGCCGTTGGAGCGCGGCGCGGCGTTCGGGGGTGTCGAGGGTCGCCGCTTCGGTTTCGCGCATCCACAAGAGATCGACGAGCGGCAGCGGCCGGCTCAGAGCATCGGTGAGGGCCTCGGGACCGCCGGAACGCAATAGTTCATCGGGATCCTGGCCATCCGGCAGCAGGACGAACCGCAGCGAACGACCGGGTCCGATCAGAGGCAGCGCGGTGTCCACAGCCCGAAAGGCCGCCTTGAGCCCGGCCTTGTCCCCATCGAAGCAGAGAATCGGCTCTTCGGCCAGACGCCAGAGCAGGGCGCATTGTTCAGCCGTCAACGCCGTGCCGAGCGGGGCGACCGCATTGGGGAACCCCGCAGCCGCCAACGCAATCACGTCGACATAACCCTCGACCGCTATCACTGCGCCGCTGTCATGCGCGGCCTTGCGGGCGTTATGCAGATTGTAGAGCGTTGAGCCCTTGTGAAAGAGCGGCGTCTCCGGGGAATTGAGATATTTCGCCTGTGCGTCCGCCTCCAGCGCGCGTCCGCCGAAAGCGATGACGCGGCCAGCGCGGTCGCAGATCGGAAACATGATCCGATTGCGGAACCGATCGTAGGGGACGGCGATATCCTCGCCGTGGACGAGCAGGCCGGCTTCGATCATCGTCTCGACGCTTGCGCCCTTGGCGGCGAGATGATCGCGCAGCGCGTGGCGCTCAGCCGGCGCGAAGCCCAAGCGGAATTTTTCGCGCGAGTCCGGGGATATCTGTCTGCGGTCCAGATAGGCGCGCGCGTCGCGCCCCGCCGCGCCGGCGAGCTGCCTTTCGAAAAATACGGCGGCCGCCTCAAGGACCTCGCCAAGCGTCGCGCGGCGGCGATCCTGCTCCTGCTGCTCTTTGGTCTCGACGGGCAGCGCCAGGCCGGCGAGCGCCGCCAGCCTCTCCACCGCCTCGGGGAAGGAGAGACCCTCGGTCTCCATAAGAAAATCGAAAACATTGCCGTTCTTCCCCGCGGAGAAGTCGAACCAGCGCATTTTCTGATCGTTGACGTAAAAGGAGGGGGTTTTTTCTGCGTTGAAGGGCGAGAGGCCGCGCCATTCCCTGCCTTCCTTCCGAAGCTTCACCTTCTGGCGCACGACCTCCGAGACGGGCACGCGCGCCCGTATCTCGTCGAGGAAGGAGGGTGAGAAGCGCATCGACTGTCCCTAGCACTACTCCTTCTTAGGGGGCAGGAAATTCACCGTGATGCCCATGATTCACAGCTGGACGCTATGTCCAGATGCTATGTGGCGGAGCGCAAGACGGGCTGAGCAATCAATCCGGCACGACCCGAAGCGGCGCCGAGAAATCGGGCAGCGACTCGAAGCTTATCGGACCGCCGATCGTAAAGCGCACCGCCGGCGGCTCGACCGGCTTGAAGTGGCGATCCATGACGCCGACGCCGCAAACGGCGCCGGGAGCGACGCCGGCGACGCATTGCTGATAGAGAGGATCGCTCGGCAGCAGCGATCCATAGGCGTAGGTGATCTGGTCGGAGCGCGAATTGAAGATGTTGAAGGCGTCGATCTGAATGCGCCAGCCGTCAGCCCAGCGATAGCCGAGCCGCACGTTGAAGGTGCCGGTGGCGGGCGAAGTATAATAGCCGTCGGGCGTCAGCGGGCGCGTGCCGAAATAGCGGTATTTCATGCCGCCGAACCAGCCCGTGGCCTCGCCGATTTCGAGTCCGCCCATCGCCACGATGGCCGGCGCATTGAAGAGATAATTGCCAGGCGCGTTGCCGAGGAACGTTCCGTAGGGCAGCGCCTCAGGCGCGGTCAATTCGGCATAGCCGAGCCAGGCGAACTGATCGACGCCGCGGAAGCGGGTATTCACCAGCGCGACGTCGCCATCGAAGCTGATCCAGGGCGTTGGACGATAATGATTGGCGAGTTCGATGCCGTAACGGCGGCTCGGACGGCCGAACTCCGTCGTGCCGGCGTCGCCGACATATTGGTTTTCGGAATCGAGATTGAGCCAGAACAGGCTCAGGCTTGAATCGAGTCCTGGGATGAATTTGGTGCGCCAGCCGATTTCCGCGCCGCGCGACTTGACGAGCAGCGGAATGCGCGCTGCGACCGCAAAGCTGTCGAGGTCGAAGCCTTCGATGCCGCCGATTTCCGCGCTCGAGAAATTCTGCACGGTGCCGCGCGCGTCGGTCGAGTGGAATCCTTCGCCGAAATTCAGGTACATTTCGGTCGCATACCAGGGACCGAGAATAATCGAGGCCTTGGGACTGAAGATCGCCGCGTCCTTCTGGCCATTGTTGAAGGGACCGGTCCACAGAAAGACCGGAACGCCGGCGCTGTTGAAGACCTTTGGCGCGTCCGCCAGCGTCTGAATCGAATTGGTGGCGGCGGAATAAAGGTCGACGCGCGCCCCTGCGACGGTGCGCAGCCATGGCGTCCAACTCACCGTCGTGTCGGTCCAGATGCCGATGCTGCCCTCGCCGACGTAATCGTTGCGGATCGTGTCGTAGATGGTGCGGCGGAAGCTTTCCTGCAGGCCTAGACGAATATCGTCATAGCGGCCCTGAAGTCCGAAGCGCGTCTGGACGGGAAGACCGAACGAGTTCCAGGCGATGCCGTGCTGAGCGTTGACCCCGACGATCGTGCGGCGGTCGAATTGGCGGAACTGGTCTCCGATGTCGGGATGCGCGAGGTAGTAAGTGAAGTTGTTGTAGAGCTCGAGAGTCGAGCGGATCGCATAGGCTTCGACGCGCGAGTAGTGATTGCCCTCGGTCTGGCTCCATCGTCCAGACAGCGAGAACCGAGTCGTGGCGCCGCCGTCGGTCGGGTCCAGCGTGCCCCATAGCGACAGCAGGCCGGAGTTTACGGCGCGCGTGGGAATCTGGTCGGTCGAATACCAACGATTGGCGTACCCCATGAAGGTTACTGACGCGCCGTCTTCCTGGGTTCCGCGCGCCCAGCGGAGAACACTGTTGATCCGCCGCAGATTGTCGCCGCGTTGCCACGGGCCATTATAATATTGCGCTTCGACGGCGCCATAGGCCGAGCCGCCGCCAAAATCCTGATAAGGCGCGACGGCGAGCGCGCGACTATAGGCGAAACTTCCGCCGGTAAGCTGATAAAACCCCTTATCGATCTTGTCCTTATATTGCATGTAGATCGAGCCGGCGGAGGAGAAGTCGCCGTCCTGCGCATCGTAAGGGCCTTTACGCGCCAGCACATAGGAGAGAAGCTCTGGGATGAGAAAATTGGCGTCCGCGTAACCCTGCCCGTGACCATGGGTGCGCATGTTGAGTGGCATGCCGTCGAGATAAAGCGCCAGATCGGTGCCGTGATCGAGATTGAAGCCGCGCAGATAATATTGATTGGCTTTGCCGTCGCCGCTGTGCTGAGTGACGATGAGGCCGGGCACAATTTCGAGCGCTTCGCTTGATCGAGCAAACGGAAGCGCGTTGACCTCCTTACCGGTGAAAAATTTTTCGCTCGATGCGGTGATCGGAGGCGGTTGGGGTCCTGAAGGCTCCGCTGGGGGGCGACTGACTGCGGCGACGACCGGCGACGAGCGGCGCGCCGAACTTATGATACGCGGCCCCGATGGAGTATGCACGTGCGGCACGGTCACGGTGCGCCGCTGCCCGCCAACATCGATTTTCGGCAAAGAAATCGTATGCGCGAAAGCGTCGCTCGCCGGAAGAACGACGCCGACGACGATGGAAGACAAGGTCGTTGCGAGGCGGCGGCGGTTCATTCGAGGCATTCCTGACATGCGCGTGATTGTGATTTTTTTTAAAAATTGTCTTACGCGACGCGCCGGGTCAATTAGCTCGGAATAATTTGCTGCAAGCGTTGCCGATTTGCCACAGAGACTGCGTTCTAGCTGGAATGGTGCGCGTGGCGACCCGTCGAGTGGCGATCGAGATGGGGGGCCTCGCCCTGCTCGACCTCCGCCGGCACGACGACGAGCTGCCCGTAGCGCACGCCGCGCTCGCCGATCACGTGGCCGGCGAAATGCTCGACGTCCGACTTCTGGCCCCTGAGCAGCGACACTTCGAGACAGGTGGCTTCATCCATGTGCACATGGAGCGTCGCGATCGACATGTCGGCGTGAGAGTGATGATCGTGCATCAATCGCTTCGAAAGCTGCCGCGTCTCATGGTCGTAAACATAGACGAGCGCCGCGACGCAGGAGCGGGCGCTGTCGTCGGCTTCGGGCGTCTTGAGCAGCCCGGCGCGAACGAGATCGCGCACCGCTTCGGAACGGTTTTGATGGCCGCCCGCCTCCATATACTGGTCGAGCGCGCTCATCAGCTCTTCGTCGATCGTGATTGTTACGCGCTGCATGACTGGGCTCCGCCTTTCCGCGCCTGCGCCGGGGGTCAACCGGCGCCAGGCCGCCAGTGTATCGTCAAGCCGAGAGGGCCGCCACTGGGTCACGCTGTGTTTCGGCGGGATCGCCCGAACGCAGATGGCATGATTGATTCCAAAAAACCGGAGCGCGCTTTGCGCGAAAAACCGGCATCCGTCTTTTCGCGGCAAATGGCGGTCCCGAAGGGATTCGAACCCCTGACCTTCGGTTTAGGAAACCGCTGCTCTATCCTGCTGAGCTACGGGACCGCGCGAACCGGCTTTTATCATAGCGCCGGCGTTTGAAAAATTCCTCGCCCCCGGGTTTTCGACCCGGCGCTTGGCCGCGTGCTCATACGGCGCCGCGCGCGATCAAGCGCTTCTCCCATTCCAGCGCCTGACGAACGATCTCGTCGAGATTGTCATATTGCGGCGTCCAGCCGAGCGCCTGCCGAATTCTGCCATTCGCGGCAACGATCGCGGCCGGGTCGCCCGGCCGGCGCGGCGCGATCTCGATCTCGAAATCGACGCCCGAAACCCGCTTCACCGATTCGATGACTTCGAGAACCGAAAATCCGCGCTCATAGCCGCAGTTCGCCGTAAGATTGGCGCCGCCGGCGCGCAGATAGCGCAGCGCGTCGAGATGCGCGCGCGAGAGATCGGTGACCTGGATATAATCGCGTACGCATGTGCCGTCGGGCGTGGGGTAATCGTCGCCGAAGACCTGCAGCGTCTTACGCAGGCCGAGCGCCGCCTGCACGGCGACCTTGATGAGATGCGTAGCTTTCGGCGTCGACTGTCCCGAGCGCCCCTGCGGATCGGCGCCGGCGACGTTGAAATAGCGAAGCGCGACATAGGCGAGACCTTGGGCGCGGGCCGTATCCTCCAGCATCCATTCGACCATGAGCTTCGATCGCCCATAAGGCGACACCGGCTTTAAGGGCTCGTCTTCGGTCACGGGATTATGCAAGGGATCGCCATAGACGGCTGCGGTCGAAGAAAAGATGAAGCGCTTGATCCCGCATGCGACCGACGTCGCGAGCAGCGCGCGCGCTTTCGCGGTATTGTTGAGATAATAGCCCAGCGGGTCGGCGACCGAGTCGGGAACGACGATCTTTGCGGCGAAGTGAATGATCTCATCGACGCCGTGGCGCTCGATCAGTTCGGCGACCAGGCTTTCGTCGCCGAAATCGCCGACGACAAGCGGCGCGCCGTCGGCAACCGACCAGCGGAAGCCCGTCGAAAGATCATCGAGCACGATGGGCGGAGTTTCGCCAGCGTCGAGCAGTTCGAGAACCGTATGACTGCCAATGTAGCCAGCGCCGCCCGTCACCAGAACCGTCATATTGAAATCGCCTTCCTTTTCTGTCTTTGCCTGGTCTAGCGCCTTTGTGGGGCCAACCCGGTCTCACGCCCGCGAGTTCTGCGAACGGGCCAAACCGTGCTACACGCCCCCGCGCTATCGCTAACCCTCGCCATCTCAACGGGTCGCTTCATGAGCAAACGCATTCGCAAGGCTGTTTTCCCCGTCGCCGGACTCGGCACGCGCTTCCTGCCCGCCACCAAGGCCGTGCCGAAGGAAATGCTGACCGTCGTCGACCGGCCGGTCGTGCAGCATGTCGTCGACGAAGCGCGAGAGGCCGGAATTGAACATTTCGTTTTCGTCACCGGGCGCGGCAAGGGGGCGATCGAAGATCACTTCGACATGGCCTATGAGCTTGAGGACACGCTTCGCCGCCGCAACAAGTCCAAGGAATATGAAGCTCTGATGTCGGACCTGCCGGCCGCAGGCGCGACGAGCTTCACCCGCCAGCAAGCGCCGCTCGGCCTCGGCCACGCCGTCTGGTGCGCGCGCGACATTATCGGCGATGAGCCCTTCGCCGTGCTGCTGCCCGACATGATTACGCTTCCGGCCAAGGGCAAAACCGCCCGTTGCCTCGCAGAGGCGGTCGCCGCTTACGAAAAGCATGGCGGCAATATCATCGCGGTCGAGGAAGTGAAGCCGGAAGAGACGCATCAATATGGCATCGTGGCGCGCGGCAAGGATTACGGCTCGACTTTCGAGATCACCGGCATGGTCGAGAAGCCGCCGCAGGGGACCGCGCCCAGCAATTTCATCATTTCCGGCCGCTATATTCTGGAGCCGGAAATTTTCGAGTTGCTCGAGCGGCATGAAAAAGGCGCCGGCGGCGAAATCCAGCTGACCGACGCCATGATACATCTGGCGAAATCGCGTCCGTTCCATGCCGTGCGCTTCGACGGACGCACTTATGACACGGGCTCGAAGCTCGGCTTTCTCGCCGCCAATGTCGCTTTCGGCCTGGCGCGGCCCGATGTCGCCGATGGCCTGCGCGCCGAGTTGAAAAAGCTGCTCGACTAGCGAGTATTTTCTCAAAAAAACAAAGGCTTGCGCGAGTCGCTCGCATGAGCGGCGGCTCTGCGCCCGCGACCTTCGTTTGACGCCGGCGCGCCCGCTTCATTAAAGGTTGATATCGTTTCGAGATCGGCGCGCGGCCGCGCCTGATTGAAATCAAGCAAGGGATTGAACGCTGATGCCGCAACAAGGCGCCGCGCGGAAAATCGTTATTACCGGAATGGGCGCGGTGTCAGCCGCCGGCGTCGGCGCAGCGGCGCTATGGGATGCGGCGCGCGATGGCGTTTCCTGCGTGCGGCCGGTGAAATTGCCGCGCCCCTTTACCGGGCGAATCGGAATCGCCGCGCAGGTCCCGGATTTCGATCCCGCAAAATATATCAGCGCCGAACTGCTGCCCTATTGCGATCCATTCACGCAATACTCGATCGCCGCCGCCGACGAGGCGCTGGCCCAGGCGGGGTTCGCGGGCAAAGAGGTCGGCGGGCCGAGAACGGCGGTGATCATCGGCACCGGCATCGGCGGCGCCACGACCATCGATAACAACGCCTATGTTGAATATAAGCTCGGCGGCCGGCCGGACACGCTGACCGTGCCGCGTCTCATACCAAGCGCTGCGCCGACGACTCTCGGCATGCGCTACGGCGCCAAGGGGCCGACCTTCGCGCTCGCCTCCGCCTGCTCCTCCGCCGCTCAAGCCATCGGCGAAGCCTTTGAAATGCTGCGCGCCGGCCGCGCCGATCGGGCGATCGCCGGCGGCGCCGAAGCCTGCGTGAACAACGGATCAATTCGCGCCTGGGAGGCGCTGCGCGTTCTAACGCCCGATCTCTGTCGTCCGTTCTCGCAAAAGCGCAATGGCATGACCCTCGGCGAGGGCGCGGCGGTCTTCATTCTGGAAACGCTGGAGGCGGCGCAGGCGCGCGGCGCAATGCCGCTCTGCGAACTCGCCGGCTATGGCACGACGAGCGACGCCTTCGATCCGCTGCGGGCAGATGTCGAAGGCCCGTCGCGATGCATGCGGCTCGCGCTCGAAAGCGCCGGACTGGGGCCCGCCGACGTCGATTATCTCAGCGCCCACGGCACAGCGACCTACGCCAACGACATCACCGAATCGCAGGCGATGCGCGCCGTCTTCGGCGACAAGCCGCCGCCGGTCTCCTCCACGAAGCCCGTGCATGGCCACGCGCTCGGCGCGAGCGGCGGGCTGGAGCTCGCGATCTCGATCGCCGCGCTGCGCGATCAGATCGCGCCGCCGACGATCAACTTTCTTGAAGCCGATCCGAAATGCGAGGTCGACGCCATTCCCAATGTCGCGCGTAAAATGCCGATTCGCGTGGCGCTGTCGAATTCCTTCGCCTTCGGCGGCATCAATGCGACGCTCGCCGTGAGGGCCATATGACCTGAACGGTCGCTTCGCTGGATTCGAGCAAGTTTTGAGACAACCGCAATGGCCGAGGACAAGGAACAGCGAATAGACGCCCCAAAAGGGACGGATTTCTGCGTGAAGCCTAGCGGGGCGTCGAAGAAGAAGGCGGCGCTCGCCGCGGCATTGCGCGCCAATCTTGCCCGCCGCAAGGCGCGCGAACGCGCGGTAAAGGACACGGCGCAAGCGAAAGACGGCTTGAAAATCGACAGCGAGGGGTGATGGACAAGATCAAGATCGTCGGCGGCGGCCGGCTCAACGGCGTCATCCCGATCTCCGGCGCGAAGAACGCCGCCTTGCCGTTGATGATCGCTTCGCTCCTGACGCGCGAAACCCTGACGCTCGCCAACATGCCGCTTCTGGCGGATGTGACGCTGCTCGAGCGCATTCTCGGCAATCATGGCGTCGATTACGCCATCGCCGGCAAGCGCGCCGGCGATTCCGTCGACGCAAGCCGCATCGTCCATCTCACCGCCCGCGACATCGTCGACACCACCGCGCCCTATGAACTCGTTTCGCGCATGCGCGCGAGCTTCTGGGTGCTCGCGCCGCTGCTCGCGCGATGCGGAGAGGCGCGCGTGTCGCTGCCCGGCGGCTGCGCCATCGGCACGCGGCCCGTCGATCTTCTTCTCATGGCGCTCGAAAAACTTGGCGCGAAGATCGACATCGAGAACGGCTATGTCGTCGCGACGGCGAAGAATGGCCTCGTCGGCGCCGAGATCGACTTTCCCAAGGTCACCGTCGGCGGCACGCATACGGCGCTGATGGCGGCGTCCCTCGCGCGCGGAACCACCGTGCTGCGCAACGCCGCGCGGGAGCCGGAAGTCGTCGACCTCGCCGACTGTCTGGTGAAAATGGGGGCGCGAATCAAGGGCGCCGGCCAGTCGACGATCGAGATCGAGGGCGTCGGCTCGCTCTATGGCGCAAGACATGCGGTCATGCCCGATCGCATCGAGACCGGCACTTACGCCATGGCGGTGGCGATGACGGGCGGCGACGTTCTTCTCGCCGGCGCCCGCGCCGATCTTCTGCAGGCGGCGCTCGACGCGCTTGAAGCGGCAGGCGCCAGCGTGAGCGAGACGAATGAAGGGCTGCGCGTCGCGCGCAACGGCGCCGGGATATCGCCCGTCAGCGTCGAGACCGCGCCGTTCCCGGCCTTTCCGACCGATCTGCAGGCGCAGTTCATGGCGCTGATGACCCGCGCCAAGGGCGTGTCGCGCATCACCGAAACGATTTTCGAAAACCGCTTCATGCATGTGCAGGAGCTTGCGCGGCTCGGCGCCCATATTAAGCTTGAGGGCGATACCGCGATCGTGACGGGCGCGGATCATCTCGATGGCGCGCCGGTGATGGCGACCGATCTGCGCGCATCGGTCTCCCTCGTCATCGCCGCGCTCGCCGCGCGCGGCGAGACCACGATCAACCGGGTGTATCATCTCGATCGCGGCTTCGAGCGGCTGGAGAAGAAGCTGCGCGGCTGCGGCGCCGAAATCGAGCGCATCAGCGGGCAGGGGTGAGGGGCGGACTTTTTGCTTATCCGCGAAAATTCTTGGGATCACGCGCGGCATTCCACATTCGCAGAATGCGAACCGTTACGTTGGCTCGTCCACTGTGTAGACGAGCCAATATTTCGTGCGCTGCCCAACGTCGAAGAGATAAGCTCTATACGGCGCGCCCGTCGCAAAGAAGAAACCCCAGACGCCCGGTGTTTCAGAGAGCCAAGTTTCGAAGACCCGACTAAGCCGATCTGACTGCAGATCCCAAAACTCCGGCGAATATGATCGGCAGTAACGCGCAAAATCGTCGATGTCCCGTTGCGCATGAGTCGCGATAACGACGCGATACTTCATAAATCAATCGAGATCGCCTCTACAGATCGCCATGAACCGTGCGATGAACCCTGCCCTATCAAAAGGCGTCGCTCGGCCGGCTGCGACATCTGACTCAGCATCCCTTAAGGATGCGATCAGTTCCTCGCGTTCCTCATCGTTAAGGACAGGCACTTCTTCCATCGTTACGACGGGAACAAAGGTCGTCTCGAGCTCGCGCTTTAGCTTGGGTTGTGTCATGGCGCCGACTTTAGCAGGAATTCTTAAACCGTCGAGCGTCGCCATTCCCGCGCGCAAACCGACGACGCTCAAGAATCACTCGATCACGATCCTCACCGCGCGCGACGCGACAGGCGCGAGGGCGAGGCGCGCCTGAATGCGATGCCGGCCGGGCGTCATCGGCCAGAATACGGTCTCGTTCGCCTGCGCCGTCGCGAAAGGCTCGCCGTCGATCGTCCAGACGATCTGCGAATCTGCGCCTGACGGCGCGAGTTTCAACGCCAGTCGGTTGAGGCGCTCCGGCTGCTCCGGGTTTCGCCAGATATGCGTGTTGTGTTCCGGCGTCGCGATGACGAGCGGCGTGGCGCCGTCCGCGTGAGAATAGGAAGCGTCATCCGCACTCGACCGCTGAGCGGGACCCGCGCGCAAGTCTTGAGCCTCGCGCGCTTCAGCCGGCTTCACCCATTCGCGCAGGGTTTGCGCGCAGTCGCCTTCGTCGCCGGCGCGGCAGAGATCGATGGCGATTCGTCCCGGCGGCGGGGCGAATGTTTCGGGCGCGATCTCGCCGGGCTTGGAATCATGCAGTTTCGCGAGCACGGCATGGGCAAGCCGGGCCGCTGACGACACGCCGGTCATCGCGCGCATGGCGCCGGCGTCGCCGCGCCCGATCCACACGCCGACAATGAATTTATGCGAGAAGGCGATCGTCCAGGCGTCGCGATAGGCTTGCGACGTTCCGGTCTTCACGGCGACCGCGAAGGGATATTCGAGCGGTCCGTAGCGTGGAAATGAGGGCAGGCGCGCCTGCGGGTCGGCGAGCATCGAAGCCACGAGCCGCGCACTGTCGACCGACAAGACGCGTCGCGGCGGCCGACGCGGTCCGTCGCGCGTGAAAGCAAGCTCGCGCAGGAGTCCATCGTCCGCGAGCGCGGCATAGGCGCGCATCACATCCTCAAGCCGCGTCGGCAGCGCGCCGATCGCCATCGAAATTCCGAAACTCTCCGCCGGCGTTTCGAGATCGTGCAGCCCGAGGTCTCGCAGAAAATTGAAATTCGCCTCGAGTCCGACGCGCCGCAGCAGATTGGTCGCCGGCACATTGCGTGAATTGGCGAGCGCCTGCCGCGGCGTCAGCGGCCCGAGATAGAGTCCGTCGGCGTTCGAGACGCCCGACGCGCCTTCGGGAATGTCGTTCACTAGGTCCGTCGTCTTGAGAACGCCGCGTTCGAAGGCCAGCGCATAGATGAAAGGCTTCAAGGTCGAGCCGGGAGAGCGCCGCACGCGGGTGAAATCGAAGGCGCCAGCCTGCGGGTCGCTATAGTCTGAGGAGCCGACATCAGCGATGACGGCGTTCGTTCCGCGTTCGACCACCATCACCGCGACCTGCCGTGCGCCGCGGCTGCGGAAATTGGCAAGATAGCGGCGGGCGAGATGCAGGACGTCGCGTTCGATCTCCATATCGATCGTGGCGTTGATGCGCCGATCATCATCCGCGGCGGGCCGCGCCAATCCTTCGCGCGCGAGCGCCTCGTAACGCAAAGCGAGATGCAGCGTCTCCGGACGATGCTTGGCGTCGAGCGGGCGCATATGATCGAGCTCTGCGCGGGCCAACGCCGCCTGCGCGGCGTCGAGCGCGCCTTCCGCTTCGAGCCTGGCGATGGCGTGACGCGCGCGCGCCGTCGCCAATGCGAGGCCGCTCTCGCGCGCGATGTTCATCCGCCCCGGCGATTGTGGGATGGCGGCGAGCAGCGCCGCCTGCGCCCAAGAAAGGTCGTCGACCGGTCTGTCGAAATATAAGCGCGCGGCGTAGGCGACGCCATGCCCGTTCAGCCCATAGGGCGCGAGCCGCAGATAATGCGCGAGCGTCGCTTCATGGCCGTGGCGCGCGACGATGGCGAGCGCCGTCGCCGCCTGCATCATTTTTTCGCCAAAGCTGCGCGGCCTTTCGGTCTGCATCCGCGCGACCTGCATCGCGATCGTCGAAGCGCCTTCGCGTCTGCCGCGCGATGTGAGATTGCGCCATGCGGCGCGCACGAGCGCGGTTATGTCGACGCCGGAATGAGAAAAAAAACGGCGATCTTCGAGCGCAAGAGTCGCGCGCGCAATTTTTTGCGGGATGGCCGGCAGAGGCCAATAGCCGTAATCGACGCGAGGGCTTCTGGTCTTGGGATCAAAAGACTTGTCGCCGATCTGAGTGAGGAAGGCGCCGTTGCGGTCGTAAACGATGGCGCTGGCGCGCGGGGAGATAAGGTCGGCGCGCGACAGCGCCTCCTGCGAGATCCAGCCGGCGAAGGCGATGAGCGCCGCAATGAGAACAACAAAGATGCAGCTCGCGAAGCCTCTCCCGCGCGCGGGAGAGGTGGCGCATCGGCGCAGGGTCGCGCCAGCAGTCATTATTTCCCAATCTCCACGCTCGCGCCGGCGCTCGTCGCGCGAAGGCCTTTCTTATACATCGCCTCAACAAGGGCCGGCGGTTGCGTATAGACGCCCGCCGTCTGCGCGCGCAGGCGGAAGGCGAAGCGATAGGTTCCCTTCGGCAGCGAATCATAAGCGTAGAACACGCGGTCGTCGCCGAAAGAAACCCAGCTTGGCTGCAGCGTCGGCGCGAATGAAGGCTGCGCTTCGGCGGGCGCCGTGGCGATATTGGGATTGAGCGGCTCATAGCCGGCGGCGAGCGGGATCGAGATTGCGATATGGGTGCGATCCTCGGGATTGACCACTTCCGCGGTCTCCTCGATCACATCGCCTTGCTTCACCTGCAGGATGCCCGCCTTGAGTTCAAACTTTTCGGGCGCCTTGCCGCTTTCGACGCGCCAGCTCTGCCTGGCGATCGCAAAGCCGTCGCTCGTCGGCTGGGCTTTGGCGCCAGGTTCGGCCGGCATGTAGTCTGTCTCGATCATCGCGACGAGCGGCGCATTGGAGCCATTGACGATTTTCAGCGGCGCGTCGTTCTTCGACACATGCCGGGCGACCGGCGCATTGGCGTCAAGCGTCGACGCTTGATCCTTTCCGCCGTCGTTGAAACTCACGGCGATCGGCGCGGCAGGGCGCCGCCAGCCTTCGGCGAGGGCTTCGATTGCGGCAGCGTTGGCGTTGGTCGTGCCCCAGCCGTCGCCGTCGCCAAGCCGCAGCAGCGCGTCGCGCAGCGCATTGGCGCGCGGATCGCCCGAGGCCGTCAGCGCCGCTGCGCGCGTCATTTCCGCGATGCTGCGCGTTTCCGAAGGCAGAATGATCGGCGAGGCGCTCTCGGCCGCCTGTCCCGCATAAACCTGCACGCCGTTGCGGCTGGCGAATTTCACCCGGCTCCACATCGTATCGATGAGCGCCGCGAGCGCGCGCTGATCGACATTGGGGAGATGCGCGGAGGCGGACGCCATTTGCGCGACGCTGATATTGGGCAAAAAGTCGGCGCGGCGCGCAAATTCGGCGACGTAGGATTCGTCGAGCTTGCCGCCTTCGGCGAGCGCCGACAGCGCTTCGACGCGCTCGCGCAATTCCTCGCCGGAAAGCAGTCGCGGATAATCGGAACGTAGCGACAGTTTCAATATATTGGCGAGACGATCGAGAAGCGTCTTGTCGATCGGTTCTCCCGCGCGCTCAGCCCGCGCCAGAAAATCATAGGCCCAGGCGGTCAGCGAGACCGTGCCGCGCCCGCGCGGCCAGAAGGCGACGAGTCCGTCGGCGTCGATCGACTGATCGATGATCTGCGCCGTCGATCTCACATTGGCTGAAACGCGATCCTCAAGCCCCGCCGCCGCGAGAATCGGCCCGAAACTTTTCAGCGCCAGTCCGCCGCGCGCGAGCGACAGGCGTTGCTCGGTGCAGCCATAGGGATATTCGACGAGCGCATTCAATCCAGCAACGAGCTTCACGAGCGACGGATCGGCGGCGACGACCGTCTCGCGCCTGAAGCTGCCGGGCCGCGACTGCTCGCCAGAAGGCGCGATCGTCCTGGTTTCGCCCGGCGCGATCTCGACCAGCTCGAAGCGTCGCGTCACCTCGCGGTCCTCCTTCACCGGCAGGGCGATCTCAACGGCGTCTTTCGCATGGTCGGCGTCGCGCTCGATGCGGAAGCCGAGCGTCGCTTCGCCCGAAAGCTCGGTGGGCGCAGCGGCGCGCAAATCGATGCGCACCGGCTTGTTCTGCGTCCATTCGATCTTGCGGCTTGCTTCGCCCGAAAGCGTCAGCGCCCGCGCCGAGATCGACGCCTTGCCAGCGCCGCCCGGCCCTTCGACGACGCGTGCGACAAGGCCGATGTCGAAGCTATCGCCCGGCCGAATGAAACGCGGCAGCGCCGGCTGCGCGACGAGCGCCTGCCGGATCAGCATTTCGCCGCCGGAGGCGCCGAAACGATCGGGCCCGCTCACCGCCTTGGCGCGCAGCTTGAACACGGTCAGCGTATCAGGCAGCTGCACTTTGATTTTGGCGACGCCGTCGGGGCCGATCTTCACGCTCGGCAGATAGATCGGCACCGGCGTGAAGTTTTTGCGTACGGAAATATTGTTCTCCGCGCCCCATTCCTGCAGTTCGTCGCCGTCGCCGCCGGCGATCTCCTCCAGCGGAATGACGCCAAAGGCCATGTTGCGCGTATCGCGCGCCGCCATTTTCGTTTCGCGCTCGACAATAAAGTCGGGCAAGGGATCGAGTGGCCGTTCCTTGGCAAGCGACAGCACCGCCTGATCGACCATCCAGAAGGTCGCTTCGCCCGAAAGAGGTTTGCCGGCGTCGTCGGAAAGCCGCAGCGCCACCTCGATCGCCTCGCCAGGGCGCGCCTTTGAAGGATGTTCGAGCTTCACATTGACGATGTTCTTGACCGGCGTCACCTCGATCCATTTCGTCGCCGCGATGGTGACGGGTTTGCCCTGGTCGAAAGTCGCGGTCGGCTGCGGCGGCGCATCCTTCAGACGTCCGCGCATGATCAGGAAATGCACGGCGAGCTTGGGCGTCTGCTCTTTCTTGACCGATAGCGCATAGCGCCCGAAGCCGTTGGCGATGTCGACAAATTCATAGTCATAGACGCCGCTCGGCTGTTCGACGATGGCGAGCGCGCGCGCGTTCTGAAACGGAGATTGGATGATGAGAGTCGCCGTTTCGCCCGGCGCATATTTGTCCTTGTCGGTCGTGATCGTCGCGGATTCGGCCGGCGGCCGCGCGAAGGTGACGGGCGTGTCGCCGCCGACAAAAAAGTCGACGCTCACCTGTTGCCGACGCTTGAGTCTGTCATAGGCCTCGAGCTGCACAAGATAGACGCCGGCGTCGCGCGCCGCGAGTTCGATCTTCTGCGCGTCCTTGGCGCTCGTCACCTTGCGCTCGATCAGGACTTCGTCCTGCGCCTGGGTGACATATTTAGCGGCGCCTTGCGCAAAGTCGGAGGCCTGTAGCGTCGAAATCCAGTTGCGCTTGATGAGCCGCAGCGTCATCTCCAGGCCGACGACTGCGTCGCCTTTGCCGTCGATGGCGATGAGCTCCGGCGTAACGACGCTCGGACGCTCCACATACCGTGGCGTCTTGACGCCGAGCACGAAGGGCGGCAGCGCGATGACGTTCTGCACATTGCGCACTTCGACGCCATCGTCGCCCGTCACCGTCGCTTCGATGGAGTAGCGGCGCGGCTGCGCCGTCGGCTCGATCGTCGTGTCGAAGGTCATGCGCGCGGCGCCGCCGGCGTCGGTGCGCTGATCACGCTCGAGCACCGCCGTCGACTTGAATTTGCCGTCGCCAGAAAAGCGCGCGTCGGTTGAAAACAGAAAGCCTTCGCGGCCGGGCGGCGTGAACACATGCGGAAATTGCGCCGCGCGCCATTTGACCGGACGATCCGCCGCAAGCCCGCCGGCGAAATAGCGGGCGAGGAGATCGACGTCGAAAGTTCCGTCGAGCGCCACGGTCTGCGGGGCATTGAGAACGACTTCGAAAGTCGGCAGGCGGTAGGCTTCTTTCTTGAACGAGAACTGTCCGCAGGAATTATCCTCAGCGGCTTCGACCGCTTCGCTCTCTCCCTCGGCGACTTCTTCCGTTTCGTCCTTTTGCGCCTCGGTCTTCTTCAGTTTTTTCGGCGCATCAGGTTCGAACCTTGCCGAATAGTCGCCGGTCGCCTGAGTTTGCGCGTCGAATTTGTGATAGAAGCCGCCGCTCGCGTCGAGCTTCACCGGTATGCGCCATTCCTGATTGCCGGGGCCGGTGACGACAAGCGTCCCGCCGGTCTTGGTCAGGCTCAGCGCGCCGCCGCGATGGCTGCGCACGAAGCCCTTGATATGCGCGCTTTCCTCGGGCCGGTAGATCGGCCGCTCGGAAAAGAGATGGCAGAGGGTGCGTGGCTTTTCGGCGCGCGGCTGGTCGGCTTCGCTCGTCCAGGCGAGCCATTCCGATTCCGGCTTCGACCAGATTTCGCGCGAATATTCCGAAGGCGCGCTATTGGGGTCGATGACCAGCGTATCGAGCCCCTTATTCACGACGATGCGTCGCGCTTCGGCTCCGCCGCGCTTGTCGGGCGTCCAGGAATAGAAGCCGGAAGCGTCGGTGGTTCCGCTCGCAAGCGTGACGAATTTTTCGTCCTTGATTCCTTCAATGCGGATTTGGGCATTGCCGACAGGCTGCGTCGTCGCGAGCGAGGTGACGGCGAATCGCACCCGCGTCGGCTCTTCGATCGCCGACAGCGAAAGATCGGTGATCTGCACGCGCAGCCAGCGGCGCTTGTCATCATCGACGGCGCGAAGGCCGACGAGATAGGTTCCCGGCTGATCGCGTCCGGCGATTTTGGCGAAATCCTCCTTAAGATCGACGCCGAATTTCGCGTCAGGGCCATTGCGGCGGATCGGCAGATCGACGAGCCGCGACACAGCGGGCGACCCCAGCGACTTGATGCGCTCCTTGATCGCGTCAGCCTCGATGTTCGCGGTCTCGCTCCAGGACTTCGGCTCGTTGCCTGGCAAGGGCGGGGCGTCGGAATCGCTGGTTTCGACGCCATGTGCGGGGAAGGGGAAGAAATTTCGCGACAGCGGATCGATGGCGTGGATGCGGATATCGGCGCGGTCATAGCCGCGACCGCGCAGCGGCAGGAGCTGTGGCCCGAGCCGTTCGGCGACCCCATAGCCCGCATCCCACTGCAGCGCCGGCGCATCGCGGGTGAAGGCGAAACGCTGAGAGAAAGCGCTCGCGAGCGCACGCCCTTGAGAATCTTTCAGCGCGCCTTGAGCGATCGAAAGTTCGTAGACCTGATCCGACAGGAACTTCGCAACGATGCGGAGGCGCCTGCCGTCGGTCTCGACGGAAAGATCGTCGACAGGCGGCGTGATCCGCAGCGCCTCGCGCGCGCGAAGAATGTCGAGCGTCTCGGGCGTCGCGTTGAAGGAGAGCGCGAGCAGCCGCTTGCTCGCCGGCGCATAGGGGATGGCGGCGGAATCGCCTTCTTCTTCGCTGCTTTCGGGCGACATGAGATAGGAGGCGCAGCGCAGCACGTTTTCGGCGCGGTCGTCGCTCCAGCCGCGCCCGCAGCTCGCCTCCGTCGCCGCGAACGGCGGCGCGGTACGCAGCCGCAATTCATATGTCTGATCGTCGAGACCGGCTTCGTCGGACAGGCGCAGCCGCAGGATCGCGACGCGGCCGTCGGCGATTCTCTCGCGGAAGCGAATGACATAGGTCTGATCCGCGGCGCGCGCGTCGCGCTCCAGCGCGCGAATCTCATAGGCCGAGGCGCTGAGCATTTGGCCGCGTTGCGGCGAAACGCCCGGCGCCGGCCGAATCTCGATCGAGAGCAGCCGCGCCAATGCGCCGACGTCGACCGGCTCGGCGAAAGTGAGGGCGATCTGCGTCAGTTCGAGCTGCGGATCGGCGCCCTCGGTAGGTTGAGTCGAGCGCGGCGTCGGCAGCAGCGCCACGAGTTTGGTTTCCGCAGCGCCGAGCTTGACGCTCACCCGCGACAGCGGCTTCCAGGCGTCGGCGGGACGAAACTGCAGCGCGCGCGGACCGAGCCAGCGCCATTCGCCGGCGGGCTGCGGACTCATCGTCACATATTTTTGCGGCGAGTCCTCCGCGCCCCCGTTTTTCGGTCCGAGTTCGTTCGGGAAGAAGACAGTCACCGGATCATAGGCGCGCAGGAATCGATCGGGCGTGACGCGCGCGCCGTCGGCGCGTTGCGCGCGGTCGAAGATCGGCGGAGCTTCGGCGCGCAGCGGCGCCCCCGCGGCCAGGAGCGCGCATAAAGTGAGAAGCAGAAGTTTCTTCATCGCCGCGCCTTTCAAGTCATTGCGCCTTGCTTTTCTTCATGCCGGCCTTGTCGAGCAGCTCCGCGACGATTTCCGCCGGCGGCGCGTTCACAGGCGGCGACAGTCCGACGATCGCCGCGCGGATCGTCGTCGCCGGCGCGTCGGCGGGCGTTCGCGCCTCAAGGAAATAGCGGCCGGGCGAAAGCTTCATCGTCTGCGCGACGCCTTCGCCGAGCGGCTTGCCTTGCGCATCGATAAGCCGCGCTTGGACGCGGTCGGGCTCGGCGCGCAGGCCGAGTCCGACCTCGCGCGGTTCCTTGACCTCGAAGGTGAAAATTGCGCTCGCGCCGGGCGAAACCGCCACCGCATCGTTCACGCCTTCATGCGCCTCGACGACGGGCTGCGTCGAAATATCGAGCGCGCCGGACAGAGTCCCCTCATAGGGCGCGAAAATGTCGAGCGTCGCTTCGCCCGGCGTCATGTAGCGATAAAGATCGACGCCATTGGCGAAGGCGAGCGTCTCGCGCCTGCCGTTCTGCGTGAAACCGACGATCGCCGGCGCGTCGCCGCTCGCTTTCAACAGCGCCGGCTTGTCACTCTTGATCGTATAGCGCGTCGCTGCGCCTTCCAGCGCCACGCGCTGCGGCAGATTGAGCGCGCGCGCCGCGGGCGCGGGCCAGGGCGACGCGCCGCCGCGCTCGATCCAAAAAGCGACGAGGCCGGGGCCGTGATCGATGATCGCTTCGCCCGCGCCGTCGAGCGCAATAGTGTCGCCGCGCGCGATCCGGCCGCTGTTCGATATCACCGTCGCCTTTGCGCCGCTGACGATGAGCCTGTCGTTCTTCTGCGCGTCGAGCGGAAGCGACATCTGACCCGCAGCCGGGAAGAAGCGCGT
Organism: Alphaproteobacteria bacterium; assembly: GCA_016869435.1. Classification (GTDB taxonomy): domain Bacteria; phylum Pseudomonadota; class Alphaproteobacteria; order Rhizobiales; family Beijerinckiaceae; genus Methylocystis. The sequence continues at coordinate 29,303 of VGEB01000010.1, forward strand.
GAAGGCCCGCGTCGCGTCGAGCCGCCGGCTTTCGCCAGTCTCGCGCGCGATGCGCGCCGGCAGCGGCGCTTGCGTCAGATTGACCAGAAGCACGCGCGATTTGACGCCGTGCAGAAGGCGCGACATGGCGGCGCCGTCGCCGAAGACGACGCGCGGCTGCGCAAAGGCGGCGAGTCCGCCTGCGAGGTCGAGCGCGAGAGGCCCGGCGGCTTCATCCATATCGACAGGCTGCGCGGTCATCGGCGGGATCATCCCCGAGAACAGCGCGCCGCCTTTCACAGCCGGCCGCGTCTCGACGTCGATGGCGTTCAGCGCGACCCGCATTGGCGCGACGCCTTCCGCATTCCAAAGGTCAAGTGGCGAATCTCCAGCGAGCGTCAGCGCCGCCCCCTTCGCCACGCCGACGCCGAGTCCGCCATCAAGCGCCGGCTGCGCGAAGGCGGAGCGCGCGAGCCACAGGCGCCGCTTCCCGGCGGGCGGCGCAAAAGGAACGACATGGGCGCGCTCGCCTTCGCCGATGTCGAGTGAAATTTCGGCGCCTTTCCAGTCGAAGGCGGCGACGCCGATGCGCGAGGCGCAGTCGCCGCGGCGCAACAGCCACAAATTCTGCGTTTGCGGCGCAAGCGTTCCGGCGCGCGCGGTGTGCAACAAAGTTCCGGGTGTCGAGCCGGCGGCTATCTCTTCCTGCGTAATGAGCGTCACCAGCGAAGCGTCAGGCGTCGCGACCTTGGCGATGCAGACGCCGGCGAGTCCGTCGATCTGATCAAAGCGGACGTCGCCCAGCTGGCGCGCGCGGCCTTCGGCGGCCCGTGCGGCAAGCGTGATCGGCGCATCGCCGCCGCCGATCGACCAAACGACGACGCGCAGTTCGCTATCGCTGGCCGCCGGCCACGCGGTGACAGGCGCTGGGCCGCGCTCGACGCCGATCGCGCGCCATTGGCCGTCGGGGTCGCGACGTTCGATCGATATGGCGACGTCGCCTTCCGAGCGCGCCGCGACGAGCGCCAGATTTCCAGCCGGCGCGGGCGCGAGGGCAAGGACATGCGCGCCGGCGCCGCTCAGCGTCTTCTCGCCCGATAGCGTCAACGCGCCGTCATCCTTCTCCTCAGGCAGCGACAGGCGCAGCTCGACGCCGGTCAGCGGCGTTTCGTCATTCGCCCCCGCCTCTTCTTCATTGGAGCTCTCTTCGTCATTGGACGCTTCTTCGGTCTCTTCGCTCGTCGCTTCTTGGGTCTGCGCCGGCGGGCTCGGTTCGGCGCCGAGTCGTTCAAGTTCGATGCGGTAATGCCCGGCGGGCAGGCGCCGCGACAGAGCGACATTCCAGTCGTCGCCGCGCGGCTGCAGACGTTCGATCACGTCGCCCTTGTCGTCTTTCAGCGCGCCGATAGTTTCAGTGTCGCCGAAGCTCGAAAGATCGACGATGCTGTCCTTCGCCAGCGAAAGGTCGAGGCGCGTCGGCGGTTCGACGATGCGCGGCGCGTCGGGCTGCAACTCTTGCGAGTCGAGCGAAATCTCATAGTCGAGACGATCGTCATGGGCGAGGCTGCGCGCCTCGACCCGATAGTCGCCCGCGGTCAGCTTCGACTTGAACGGCCTGTCCGAAGCGACCTTGCCGATACTTTCCTTTTCGCCTTTGAAAATCTCGCCGACCATGCCCTCGCCGATCGATAGATCGATGTCGGAATCGCCGTAGAGCGAGAAGCGCCACTGGTCCGGCGCGCGCGGCGCGTCGCGCGCCTGCGGCTCGCGCCATTGCAGGCGCTGGGCTTTACCGAAGGGCAGGGGATGCGGACCATGGCCTTCGAGCGCCTTCGCCGCGACAACGGGCGTCAAGCGCGCCGTCATGCGCGCTTCGACATCCTTCGGCATGACGACCAGCCGATAGGCGCCCTTTTCGAATCTCCGCGTGAGCCGCTGCATTTCGTCAGGCGCCGCCAGCGGCCAGCCGTCGGCGTCCTCCAATCTCGCGCGCCATTTCTGCTTCAGGCCGAGAAGCTCGATGCGATATTCGCCGTCGCTCGTGATCTCAATCGGCACGACCGCGCCCTTGCCTGGATCAAGCGTCGCGCGCGCAATGCCCGTATCGACGAGTTTCGCCGTCGACGCGAGAGTCGCGGGCGAGACGGCGAGTCCGAGATGTCCGGAGGAGTCTTTGGCCGTTACGGCGGCGCGATAGCCGCCGGCGCGCAGAAAGGCGGTGACCAGGGCGTTGGCGCCGGGACCATTCGCTTCGCCTTCGCCGAGTCGCGGCGAGACATTCGCGCCGACGCGCAGCGCGGTCTTCATGCGCCCCAGCGTTTCAACCCTGTAGAGTCCGCCCTGCGCGACATCGAAGCGCAGCCGCTTCGTCTCGTCGCGCGCAAGATCGAAAAAGGCCGGATGCGCGACCGAGGCGGAAAGCGCCGCCGGCGCCGGCTTGCCCGCGTCTTCGGGCTTCGGGGGCGTGGTTTCCGGAACGAAGATGAGCCCGAGCGCGCGCGATTTTTCCGCCGCGGCGATTCTTATTGTGGCGAGACGCTGCTCGTTTTCTTCTCTCTGTTCGGCGAGCGTCAGCGCGACATCGGCGCCATGCGCATCGCGCGCAATCGCTTTGCCGGTTTTAGGAAGCCGCACCGGCAGCGCAATCTCCTTGCCGCTGTCCTGCCAGATCGCCAATGGCGCCTTGTCGAGTTCGACGGGAAGCGCGACGACGCGCGGTCCGGTCAAAAGTTGCGGCGCGACATTCGACAGAATGAGATACGAGCCGTCCTTTTCCAGCGTTTGCGTCCCGAAGGACATCGTTTGGCGCGAAGGCGACGGCGTCGGCGCCGCCGCCGAGAGTCCGGGCGGGCCGAGCGTCACGTCGATGACGCCGCCGGAATCGCCCTTCGGCGCGAGCTTGAGAAAATAATAGCCCGCCTGGAGATCGTAGCGTGTTGAGTCTTTGCCGTCGGCGCGGGCCGCAAGCGCGCCAAGCGCCGGCTCGATCGAGGCGTCGACCTTCACCCCTTTGGCGTCAATCGCTACAGGCCCGTCGCGCGTCGCTTCGAAGAGGATCGACGTCGGCCCGAACAGGTTGAATTTGGCGCGCCACGCTTTTCCCGCGCCGATGCGCGGCGCATCGGAAGCAATGACGCGCGTCTTGCCGTCCTTTTCGATGCGCGCGAAGAGCGCGGTCGCCGGCGGGTCATCGCCCCCGTCGCCGGCGATGTCGAGTCCGACGAGATGCGGTCCCGACGCCTCGAATGTTTCGCGGTCCGACTGACGCAGGCCGCGCAACGTGAACGGCTGGCCCTCAAAGCCTGAGACTTCAAGACGCGCGTTGGTCTTGCCGTCCGCGGCGAGTCTGACGTTCGCCGAAGGCGCGCGGCTGTTCTTCGAGATCGTCGCGATCTCTCTCGAACCGTTGCGCCGCGCTTCGAGCCGCGCTGGAATCGTCTGCGCAAGGTCGAGACGGAAAGCGTCATAGCTTGCCGGCGCGTCGAAACGTTCGGCGCCGAAGGGGCCGATCACGCCCTCGGCGACGCCAGCGGCCAGCAGGGCGGGCTCGTCAAGCCGCAGCATGAACGGCTGCGCGGCGTCGCCTTGCGCCCAGACGAGTTTCTCGCCGCCATAGGCGGTGACGACATAGCGGCCGGGCTCCAGCGCGCCTTCGAGACGCAGCCGGTTCATGGCGCGACCAGGCTTGGTTTCAACAGTTTCCTGCTCGAAGGCGAGATCGACGAGTTCGCCGTCGCCGCGCCAGACCCGCAGATCGTTCAGCGCGCGGCCGATCGCTTCGAGGTTCGCGCGACCTTCCGCGCCAACCTCGAAGGCAAAGGAGCGCTGCTGCAGATCGCCGAGTTCGCCGCTTTGAATGCGTCCCGGCGCGAGCGTCGGCTTTGAGGCGTCGACATCGATGAATGGCTGCGCGGAGAACGCGATCTTCCCACTTGCGCCTTTGACGCCGGAAACCCGCAGCTTGTAGACGCCCTTGTCGAGCAGCGCGTCGATTCTACCGTCGCGCAGTCCCGGCGCGCCGCTCGAATCGAGCGGGCCGGCGATCATGTCGACGAGTTCGATGCGCGCGCCCGAGGGACTCTTGGCGCGGATCGAATAGCGGCCCGGCGCGGGAATCGTCAGAAGACTCGCGCCGTCTCGATCCGCCGGCAGTTCGCTTGGCGCAAAGCTGATCGACGATTGTTTGGCTTTGGTTTCGGCGAGGGCGCCCTGCGTCGCGCGCAATAAGGGTTGCGCAAAATAGGCGGCGCCGGCGACGAGAAGAGAGAATGCGATCCGCCGCATGAGCGCTCTATACGCCAGCCGGCGATTTGATGGAAATGGAGCGCCGCTCTTGATTTTCAGCACGGGCCGCGCCCCTCGACTGAGTCGAGAGCCGAGCGCCTTTCGCGACGACGCTATCATCATGCCGCTTTCTCACGCGCTTATTTAGCCGACCCCAGTTGGAGGCGGCGGGATTATCTTTTAGGCTAGCGACTGCGCCCGGGGATTTGCGCGAGCGCACAGCAACCGGAATGTCGGCATGCGTCGGTCATTGTTTGCCATGGTGCTCTTTTCTGCGGTCTTATGTGGTGAGGAGGCGGCTGCGATCAAGCTGACGCTCGCCTATCCGGCGGTGCTGCGCGCGGGTCCCGAGGAACATTATGCGGCGATCGGGACAGCGCCGGCGGGCACTGAGGTCAAGATCCTACGCGACGATCCAAGCTGGACGCGCATCGCCATCGACAACAGACGATATTTCGTCGCGACGCTCGAGCTGGTGTTCATGTCGTCGCGGGTGACGGAAACGTCCGGCTGCGATTTCGGCTATCCCTATTCGGGCAGCACGCAATATTTCGCCTGGCCGTTGACGGAATTGCGCCACAGCGAGCCGTTGGGCTCGCTGCTCGGCTATCACAACCGGTTTCCCTGCTAGATCGCGGCTTGCGCTCTTTCGCAGCGCGCTTTTGAAGCGGACGGATTATAGGCCGGCGCGTGCGAGTTCGACCTGAGGCGGCCGCGTCGCCTTGTCCTCGAATTTCGCGCGATAGACGACGAAATTCTCCATTACCCGCTGCACATAATTGCGTGTTTCCGTGATCGGAATCCGCTCGACCCAGTCGATCGGATCGATATGGGGCTTGCGCGGATCGCCATAGGCGTCGATCCACTGCTTGACGCGTCCGCCGCCGGCGTTGTAGGCGGCGAATGTCAGCAAATAGGCGCCGCGATATTCGCCGAGCAGAATGCCGAGATGCGCTGCGCCCAGTTGGGCGTTGAAGGGCGGATCTTTAAGCATCCGCGAAATGTCGAAGCTCACGCCCCGCATAGAGGCGGTGTGCCGCGCCGTCGAGGCGATCATCTGCATCAGGCCCATGGCGCCGGCGGAAGAAACCGCCCTCGGATCGAAGGCGCTTTCCTGACGCGCAACGGCGAAGACGATCGAGCGCGACGCCGAGCCCGGAAGGGCGTCGAAGTCCGGAACCCCATAGGCCGGGAAAGCGACGTCGTCGAGCGCGATCCCGCGATAGGACGCCGCCTTGCCGTAAACGAGCGAGAGCTTGGCGTCGCCCTGGCGGGCGATGATCTCGCCAAGCGCCGCGACCTGCGCCTCCACTCGCAAATATTTGGCGCTGTCGAGTGCGAGCGACGCCGCCACCTCCTTCTCTCCGAGGGCGAACAACAGCTCAGCGACTCGAACCGCTTCCTCCCGCTTGTCGCCGGACGCGGCCTGCGGCGGCGGGCGAAGCGGGCGATCCTCGGCGCCCAGCCGGGCGCCGGCCAGTTGCCCGTAGAAGGTCGTCGAATGCGTCGCCGCCTGCAGATAGAAATTATGCGCCCTTGCGTCGTTCTCGACTTCCGCCGTGCGGCCCAGCCAATACAATGCGCGAGATTTCTGCAGCGGCGTTTCGGCGATCTCTCCAAGTGTCTTAAAATGGCGCTCGGCCTTGATCGGATCCTTGAGGAACCGAAGGGCGATCCAGCCGGCGTTGAATTCCGCGTCGACCTTGTTGCTGGTCTTTACCGCCGCATGCTGTGCGCAAAGGATATAGGCGGTTTCGGCGTCGCCCTGATCGAGCAGCTTGCGCGCCACGATGCGCCGTTCTTCCCACCAGACGTCGCCGTCGACGACCTGTTCGATGTCACGCGGGGCCTTGCGCAGCAGCGCGCCCGCTTCGGCGAATTTGTTGGCTGTGCGCAGCTTGTGCACGCGCCCGTAAAGCAGCCCCGGATCGTTTTGCACGGACGGCGGCAACGCCGCCGCCAATTTATCGACGCCGGACATGCGCGCGCGGGCGAGCAGCACGACGTCCTTGCCGGCGAGTTCGGCGCTGCGCAAGGCGAGCGAGCTCTTCCCCGCATAGAGCAGGCGGTCGGCGCGGAATTTGTGATCGGCCGGCGCCAGAAGCTCGCCGAGCTCCTTATTGAAGATCGAATCGAACCCCTGTCCGATATCCTCATTGCGCCAGGCGTCGCGCGCCAAAGCCGCCGCCGACTCGAAATCGCCTTCGCGCGCGATGACGCGCGCCAAAGCATATTTCCCATAGGCGGTGAGCGGCTTTGTTTCGGCGAACCAGGCCAATACGACTTTGTCGGGCTGATGCTCGGCGACGAGCGCCTGCTCGCCGCGACGGCGCAGCCAGTCCGCGGCGGGCCAGGTCGGATGGGCCGCCATGAACGCGGCGATGCGGTTGAAGCCGGCTTCGTGCGGATGAAGCCGCAGGCCGACCCAGCGGGCCGCGGCGGCGGCCAGCGGCGCCTGCGCGCGCGACGCGGCGTCGTCGCCATGAACGAAATCGCCGGCCTTATAAGCCGCGACCGCCTGGATGAAGGCGTCCGCGTCCTCGCCGAGCAGAGATCGAGCGGATTCAGCGAGCGTGTTGGCGCCATCGAGCCGGCGCGCTGTCGGAGCGTTCGCAACGATCGGCGGCAGCGCGCCGTCCTCGCCGCTGAACAGCGAATTCCCAAGAGGATGCGCCGCCTCATTGTCTGGGTCTGCGCGGTCGAGATCGATGAGCTGGTGGACGGCCTCCTGCAAGGAGCCGACCCGGGAACGCCAGGCGCCGAGACTTAAAGGAACCGAGGGCGTCCACCGCCAGGCTGAGCGTCGCGCCTCGCCGTCGCCAAGACGGTCAAAACCGGTGAAAGCCGGCGCGGCGATCAGCAGGGCTGTGACGCCGACAGTGAGTTTGAACCGGGTCGCAACGCGTCGAGGCAACATCATCACCGTATGTCCTTACTGGCGTGAAAAAGCTGCTCTCACTTGGTTTACGAAGCATCAACTTCGTGCGCCGCCTACGAATTCGATCTCTCCCGCTCCACCCATAGCGTAGGGCTTTCCTCGACGCGGCCCAGCGGCTATGAAGGGCGCCTCAATCTTAGCGACGCAATTACGGCGGCTCTGGGGCGTACGGAAGGCTCTGATTCAATGAGTGGAAGGCCGATTTTTCACGGGTCGATGACGGCCCTGGTCACGCCGTTTTCCCATGGAGAAGTCGACTATGACGCCCTGCGCGCGCTGATCGATTGGCAGATCGAAAATGGAACGCATGGCCTCGTGCCGGTTGGCACGACAGGCGAAAGCCCGACGCTCAGCCATGAAGAGCATGGTCGCGTCATCACTGAAACGATTCGCGCCGCGCGCGGGCGGGCGCCGGTCGTCGCCGGCGCGGGCTCGAACAATACGCGCGAAGCCATCGCCATCGCCGGCCATGCCGAGCGGGCGGGCGCCGACGGGCTTCTGATCGTCACGCCCTACTACAATAAGCCCAATCAGGAAGGGCTTTATCTGCACTTCAAGGCGATCAACGACGCCGTCTCGATCCCCATCATCATTTATAATATTCCGCCGCGCTCGGTGATCGACATGAGCGTCGACACCATGAAGCGCTGCGCAGAGCTGAAGAATGTCGTCGGCGTCAAGGATGCGACAGGAAATATCGGCCGCATTTCGCTTCAACGCGCCGCGATGGGGCCGGATTTCATCCAGCTTTCGGGCGACGATCTCACCGCGCTCGCCTGCATGGCCGCGGGCGCGCATGGCTGTATCTCGGTCGTCGCCAATATTGCGCCGCGGCTCTGCGCCGATTTGCAAAATGCCTGTCTCGCGGGCGACTACGCCAAAGCTTTGGAGATTCAGGACAGGCTGACGCCGCTGCATGTCGCAACTTTTCTCGAGGCAGGCGTCACGGGCGCCAAATATGGCCTGTCGCTTCTCGGCAAGGTCGAGGAGGAGGTGCGTCTTCCGTTGGTTCCGTGCACGCAACCGACCAAGGATCGCATACGCGCCGCGATGGTTCACGCCGGCGTGCTCGCCGCTTAAAGTTCCAGACCTGCGTTTCTCGCATATCTCATTGAAGCGCTTCGGGGAGAGTCAGTGGCCGCAAAGCCGGAGCCGAATTTCAAGGTCGTCGCCGACAATCGCAAGGCGCGCTACAACTACGAAATCGGCGAAACTTTCGAAGCCGGGCTGGCGCTGACGGGCACCGAGGTGAAGTCCCTGCGCACCGGAAAGGCGACGATCGCGGAGAGCTATGCTCATGTCGATCGGCAGGGCGAAGCTTGGCTCGTCAACGCCAACATCCCAGAATATCTTGCCGGCAACCGCTTCAACCATCCGCCAAAGCGGCCGCGCAAGCTGCTGCTCAAATCACGCGAACTCGCCAAGCTGTCGCAGGCGGTTGAGCGCGAAGGCATGACGATCGTGCCGCTCAAACTCTATTTTAACGCCAAGGGACGGGCCAAGCTGCAGCTTGCGCTGGCGAAGGGCAAGAAGCTGCATGATAAGCGCGAAGTCGAAAAAAAGCGCGACTGGAGTCGCGAAAAAGGTCGCCTCTTGCGCGCGCGGGGATAAGTGATCGCCAAAAAAATCCGGCCTCTCGCAGTCGATAGGCCGGACTATAATTTTCACTTCGGCGTTTAGCGTCACTCGCCTTCGTCTTCGGCGTGAGCCGCCTGCGGCGCCGGACGCGGGCGCTCCTGATAGCGCTGCATGCGCTCGGCGCGTTCGCCCGGATCGCGGCCGATCTTTCCGACGAGATGGATGAGGTCGATGAATTCGTCGGCCTGCCGACGCAATTCATCGGCGATCATCGGCGGCTGGGTGGTGATCGTCGAGATCACCGACACGCGGACGCCGCGCCGCTGCACGGCCTCGACCAGCGAGCGGAAGTCGCCATCGCCCGAGAACAGGACCATGTGGTCGATATGCTCCGCCATCTCCATGGCGTCGACCGCAAGCTCGATGTCCATATTGCCTTTAACTTTGCGACGACCGAGCGAATCGACGAATTCTTTCGTCGGCTTGGTCACCACCGCATAGCCGTTGTAGTCCAGCCAGTCGATCAGCGGCCGGATCGAGGAATATTCCTGATCCTCGATCAGCGCCGTATAGTAGAAGGCGCGGATCAGACGGCCCTTGCCCTGAAATTCGCGAAGCAACCGCTTATAATCAATATCGAATCCCAGCGATTTCGCGGTCGCATAGAGGTTTGCGCCGTCAATGAATAATGCAATTCGTTCGATATCTGCCATATTCGTCTCGTAGTCGGGCTAGTGTGATCACGCGGGCTTTGATTATACATCAACCCGCAGCTCGGCGTTTTGCTCAATCGTATCAATGGCCGGACGGAGCGAGTTTTCGCCGCATCCGCTGGGATGTTCAGCAGCCATCTTAGAAAAAGCGCTGCGCGCGTCTCTTCCGAATACATCGCCTCTGATTGTCACAGCGTCAAGAGCAACTGCGCCTTTTTGCGGGCCGATCATCGGCGATTTTCTAGAATGAATCCCAAGTGCAACGTCAAAAATGGTTAACTGCGCGTCTAGGTTCAAGAAATTATTGCGTAATTTTCATAATTGGCGTATCAGCGCTCTTCCCCAACCGCATGGAGCTTGACAGCAAATGGCGCGCGTTACTGTCGAAGATTGCATCGACAAAATCGAAAACCGCTTCGACCTCGTTCTTCTTGCGGCGCACCGGGCGCGGAACATCTCGTCGGGTCAGCCGATCCTTGTCGATCGCGATCGCGACAAAAATCCCGTCGTCGCCCTTCGAGAGATCGCCGAAGCGGCGCTCGCGCCAGACGATCTATCCGAGGACTTCATCCACTCGCTGCAGCGTCACGTCGAAGTCGACGAACCGGAAGCCGAGACGGCTCCCGCCCTGACCCCCGCGGTCGGCGGAGACATCGAAGGCGAGGCGCAGTTCGACCGGATGACCGAAGAAGATCTGCTGCGCGGTCTCGAAGGTTTGGTGCCGCCCGCCGAGGTCGAGGACGAGGCGGAGTAGGCCACGCTCGACGGGGCCTTCCAAGAGGCGGCTCGGCCGTAAAATCGCCGCCTGCGCGGGTCGTCGCTGTTGGTCACGGCGGCCGGGCTGCGCTATCCTCGGCTTGCTACATCCGCGCTCCGGCGCAGCTCGCTCGGCCCAAGCATTAAATTTGCGTAAGGAAGGGCTTGCGCGCCGGCGCATAACCCATCTTCGGCGCCACGCGCATGATGCGTCAGTATGAGCTCGTCGAACGCGTGCGGAAATACAATCCGCGCGTCGACGAGGATTTGCTAAACCGGGCCTATGTTTACGCCATGAAGGCGCATGGGGCGCAAACCCGCGCCTCCGGCGACCCTTATTTTTCGCATCCGCTCGAAGTCGCCGCGATCTTGACCGATCTCAAGCTTGACGACGCGACGATCGTCGCGGCAGTGCTGCACGACACGCTCGAAGACACCAACGCCACGCGCGAAGAGATCGACCGGCTGTTTGGGGAACAGATCGGCAGACTGGTCGAAGGCCTGACCAAGATCGAAAAGCTCGATCTCGTCACCAAACAGGCGCGTCAGGGCGAGAATTTCCGCAAACTGTTGCTCGCCGTCGCCGAAGACGTGCGCGTGCTGCTCGTCAAACTCGCCGACCGCCTGCACAATATGCGCACGTTGCATTTCGTGCCGCAGGACAAGCGCGCGCGCATCGCCCAGGAAACGCTCGACATCTATGCGCCGCTCGCCGGCCGTATGGGCATGCAGCGCCTGCGCGAGGAATTGGAAGGCCTCGCCTTCCGCCATCTGATGCCGGAGGCGCATCAGACCATCGAGCAGCGCCTCCATGATCTGCGCGCCAAGAACGGCCGCATCATCAGGCGCATTGAGGACGAGCTCACCAAGGAGTTCGCGGCGCGCGGCATCACCGCTGCGGTCACCGGGCGTCAGAAGACGCCCTATTCAGTGTGGCGCAAGATGGAGCGCAAATCGATCTCGTTCGAACAGCTCTCCGACATTTTCGGCTTTCGGATCATCGTCGGCAGCGTCGAGGATTGTTATCGCGCGCTCGGCGTCGTGCATACGAAATGGCCGAACGTCCCCGGCCGCTTCAAGGATTATATTTCGACGCCTAAACAGAACGACTATCGCTCGATCCACACCACCGTGATCGGTCCGGGCCATCAGCGCGTCGAACTTCAGATTCGCACCGCTGAAATGCATGAGATCGCGCGCTTCGGCATCGCCGCCCATGCGCTTTACAAGGACGCGATCGGCGCGCAAGGCCGCGAGGAGCTGGCGAAGGAAAGCCGCGCCTTCCGCTGGCTGCAGGAAACGCTCGATCTCCTCGCCCATGGCGACAGTCCCGAGGAATTCCTCGAACATACGCGGCTCGAACTGTTCCAGGATCAGGTGTTCTGCTTCACGCCCAAGGGCGGCCTGATCGCGCTGCCGCGCGGCGCGACGCCGATCGATTTCGCCTATGCGGTGCATACGAAGCTCGGCGATTCAGCCGTCGGCGCGAAAATCAACGGGCGCGTCGCTCCGGTGCTGTCGCAGCTGAAAAACGGCGACGAGGTCGAAATCATCCGCGCCGAGGGCCATGTGCCGCCCGCCGCCTGGGAGGCGGCGGTCGCGACCGGCAAGGCGCGCGCCGCGATCAGGCGCGCGACGCGCGACGCCGTTCGTCATCAATATGCGGGGCTTGGCCGCCAGATCGTCGAGCGCGCGTTTGAGCGCGCCGGCCGAGTTTGGAGCGAGGACAAGCTGAAATCGGCGCTGATGCGGCTGGCGCGTCCCTCGGTCGAAGACGCGCTCGCCGCCGTCGGCCGCGGCGAAATCTATTCGGGCGACGTGGTCAAGGCGGTCTATCCGGATTTCAGCGAAGAGCGCAAAGCCGCGTCGACTCCCATCGCGCCGGGCGAGCCGGGATGGTTCGGCGTCAAGGCCAACGCCAATGTGGTCTTTAAGGCGCCGGGCGCGAAAGACGACGGCGGCGCGATTCCGATCCGCGGGTTGCGCGGCGACGCGCCGGTCAGTTTCGCGCCGGAGGGCGGCGCGGTGCCGGGCGATCGCATCGTCGGGATTTTCACGCCGGGCGAGGGGATCACCATCTATCCGATCCAGTCGCCGTCGCTCACCGCCTTCGACGATCAGCCGGAACGCTGGCTCGACGTGCGCTGGGATATCGAGGCCGGGTCGGCGGCGCTCTTTCCCGCGCGCCTCGTCGTCACCGCGATCAACGAACCGGGCTCGCTCGGCGCGCTGGCGACGCTGATCGGCGAGACCGGCGCCAATATCGACAACATCAGCTTCAAGGCGCATTCGCCCGACTTCCGCGAAATGACCTTTGATCTCGAAGTCGCGGATTTGAAACATTTGAACAGCATCGTCGCGCGGCTGCGGTCGAGCCCGCTGGTGAGCAAGGTGGAGCGGGTGATCGGGTAGCAGTGTGGCGTGTGAGTTTCAGATCGTTTGCTGAATTGAACTATCGGTTGATTGCTTCAGCGCAAATTCTTCGTCATCTGAATGCAGTCGGAGGCCAATCCTGTGAGTTCCGATTCGTCCCAAAGATCTTTTTTCCATCCCATTTTTTCGTAGAAGCCCACAGCGTCGGGCGCTGCGTTGACCAACAATTTCGTGATCCCAAAGCGCCGTGCATAGTCTTCAGTCAACGATGAAAGCTCACGTCCGTGCCCCGACCGCTGAACGTCTGGCGCAATCGACACCAGCCTCACAACTCCTGAGCGGTGGCCAACCTCGTCGAGACGAACTGTGCCAATCGGGCGCCCGCGCAGCTTCAGTAATAGTGGGTGGTTCGTCTTGAGATGTTCATCCGGATGATTCTCGTTATAGTTGTATCTTCCCTTAGCTTCCCACAAAACCGTCTGGCGAAGGAAATGATAGTCCTTCCAGTCGTCTGCGCTGTTTACTTCAGCAAGTTTGTAGTTCATCAAAAATCTCTGGGCGTCGCGGAGAATGATCCTGCGCACCGAATCGAAGCTCGTGAGGAGGACGAAAATCGCGAGTTAGGAAAATTCGACTTTATGAATTAAGCGCCCTCGAACATTGCGACGCTGGCGATGCGTTGGCAAGGCAATTCGGAGTCTTCCGCACTGTTTCCCGCCCACATCGTTGTCGCCGCGATCAACGAGCAAAGCTCGCTTGGCGCTCGTGACGCTGGTAAGCGCGGCAATCGTGGTTCTGTCGCGAGCCTTAACCCAAGTTCTTTCTATATGTCAGAGCAACATGCGTTGGGGCGGCTCCGCTTTTTTGCTTCCTGTATCGGCGGGCAGGGCGTATCGCCGTAGGAACAGAAGACGCAGCAATCCCCTGACTTCGGCTTTAAGAGCACGCCGCAGCCTTTGCACTCGTAGAAATACTGGCAGGCGTCGGTTGGCATCGTTTCCGTTGCTCGATGGCCGCAAAAGGGGCAGGTGATTGTCGAGACCAGCTTCATTCAACGCCACCGAAAAAGCTTGAGCAACGCCGGGTCGATATAGCTCCAACTCGCGGCCGCCAGCGCAATCGCCGAAGCGCAGAGCAGTAGAGCGAGCATTGAACGAGAGCGCTCTGGGGACGCGCAGTTCGCCTTTGAGGCGCATATCACGGGGCGTTTCATCCACCATGCGCTCCATCCTCCGCTAATCGCCAAGGCGCTCGCAGCGAGTAGCGGGACGCGCCACGCGGCGATCAATTCAAGGCCGCCAAAAACGCCTGCGCCCGCGCCGAGCGCTGCGAGCCCCAGCGGTATGACACAGCACGACGACGCCACGACCGCGCCGAGGCCGGCGACGAGTCCAAAAGCGGCGAACCAATTCGATGAGGCAGGGACGGCAGGCGGAGCCGAAGCCGCTGGTGTTTTTTTTTGCGCGGCGTCATTGACGGTCATGGTTTGCCCTTTCTTGACATGGTGGCTATCGTGCACCCCGTAGCGACTACGGGTGCAAGAGAATAATCCATGCAGTCCTTGACGATTGGGCGGCTTGCCGAGGCGGCGGGCGTCAATCTGGAGACGGTGCGTATTACGAGCGCATCAGGCTAATGCCGTCGCCTGCGCGGACGGCAAGCGGGCATCGCGTCTATGAAGAGGGCCACATCCGACGGCTGACGTTCATCCGTCGTGGCCGCGAGCTTGGGTTCGGCATCGAGCAAATTCGCGCTCTCTTGGGCCTCGCCGAGCCGTCCCGCGCCTCTTGCGCGGAGGTGAGAGAGATCGCGCGAACGCATCTCGACGAGGTGCGGACGAAGCTCGCTGATCTCGTTAGGCTTGAGGGCATTCTCGCCGCGACAATCGCCCAATGTTCGGGCGATGCCGCGCCCTCATGTCCTGTGCTCGACATGCTAACGGACTCGGCGCGCGTATAGATAATTTTATGCGAAAGGAGGCGCATTTACTCGCCTCCCGAGATATTAGAGCGCATGAGCCCCGAACCCCTCCGCCTCGGCGTCAATGTCGATCATGTCGCCACCGTCCGCAACGCGCGCGGCGGCCCGCGGCCCGATCCCGTGCGCGCCGCGCTCGCCGCCATCGAAGCCGGCGCCGACGGGATCACCGCGCATCTGCGCGAGGATCGCCGCCACATCCACGACGACGACATGGCGCGCCTCAAGGCGGCGATTTCGAAGCCGCTGAATTTCGAAATGGCGGCGACCGAGCAGATGCTCGACATCGCGATCGCGACGGCGCCGCACGCCGTCTGTCTCGTGCCGGAAAAGCGCACCGAGCGCACCACCGAAGGCGGTCTCGACGTTATCGGCCAGCACGACTATCTGCTGCCTTACGTCGATCAGCTGACGCGGGAGCGCGTGCGCGTCTCGCTCTTCATCGAGCCGTCGCGGGAGGCGCTCGACGCCGCCGTGTCAATCAAGGCGCCGGTCGTGGAGCTTCATACCGGCGCCTGGTGTCACGCGGTCGAGGTCGGCGATCTGGGGCGGGCGGAGGCTGAATTCGCCCGGATCGCGGAAGCCGCCGCCTATGGCGCGGAGCGCGGGCTTGAGATTCACGCCGGGCACGGCCTCGATTATGACACGGCGCGCCGCGTCGCGACGCTGCCGCAGGTCGCCGAGCTCAACATCGGCCATTTCCTTATCGGTGAGGCGATATTCGTCGGGCTCGCCGAGGCGATTTTCCGCATGCGCCGGGCGATGGAGGAGGGGCGGGCGCAGGCGCGTTGAGGCCGGACCCGCCGGCCAGCCGGGAAACAACAGGCGCATTAGCGTTAATCCCCGAATGCGGCCAGGCGCTGTTGGAACGCGGATAAGCTGGCGCGCGGCCATCCGTTTGGCGTGGCCTCCACGCCGCCCTTATCCGCGGGCGCAGGTTCTCATCGAAGCTATGGCGTGGTAAGTCGGGCGGCCCGGGCGGGACCCGACGCCGCCCAAATCATGAGGAGTGAGTCGGCTTGAGCAGGAACATTCCCGTGGCGCGAAAACGCGAAGAGGGCGGTTTTCTAGAGACAGTAAAGGTCATCGTCGAGGCGCTGGCGATCGCGCTCGTCATCCGCACGCTGCTCTTTCAGCCGTTCAATATTCCGTCTGGCTCGATGATCCCGACCCTGCTCATCGGCGACTATGTGTTCGTGTCGAAATACGCCTACGGCTATTCGAACTACTCGATGCCGTTCGGTCCCGACATTTTCTCCGGCCGCATTCTGGCGTCGCCGCCGAATCGGGGCGACGTCGTCGTCTTCAAGCTGCCGCGGGACAATGAGACCGACTATATCAAGCGCGTCATCGGCCTGCCCGGCGACCGCATCCAGGTCATCGACGGCAGGCTCTACATCAATGGCGTGATCGTTCCGCGCGAGCCGATCGCAAAGGCGGAGACGGAAAATCGCGAGGGCGTCGAAGTTCCCGTGACCACCTATAAGGAAACGCTGCCGGGGAACGGCGATCATCCCGCGGTCGAACATACGATCATCGAAATCGAGGGCGACCACGGCATCAACGACAGCACCGAGCTCTTCGTCGTTCCGTCCGATCACTATTTCATGATGGGCGATAACCGCGATAATTCGACTGATTCACGTATCGCGCCGGAGGTCGGCGGCGTCGGCTATGTGCCCTTCGTCAATCTGGTCGGTCGCGCCGAGATCATCTTCTTCTCGGTCAGGAAGGATGAGTGGGCGCTCGCCTTCTGGCGCTGGCCCTGGTCGGTGCGCTGGGACCGGCTGTTCCGACCCGTTCATTGACCGGGCGCATGGGCGCGACATGACGCGCGGCCGCGACGAGGGGTTTGCGGCGCTGGAAGCGCGCATCGGACATGAGTTCGCCGATCCGGCGCTGCTGGCGCGAGCGCTGACCCATGTCAGCGCCTCGTCCGCCCGGCGCGAGTCATATGAGCGTCTCGAGTTTCTGGGCGACCGCGTGCTCGGCCTCGCCGTCGCCCATATGCTCTATGACGCCTTCCCGAACGAGACCGAGGGCGAGCTGTCGCGTCGCCTCGCCGCGCTGGTGCGCAAGGAAACCTGCGCCGAGGTGGCGGAGGCCTGGGGCGTCGGCCCGGCGATGCGGCTCGGAGAAGGCGAGGCCCAGACCGGCGGGCGCGGCAAGCGCGCTTTGCTCGGCGACATTTGCGAAGCGATCATCGGCGCGGCCTTTCTCGACGGCGGCGCCGACGCTGCGGAGCGCATCGTCCGCAAAGCCTTCGGCGATCGTATGGCGGCGCGCGGCCAGGAATTGCGCGACGCGAAGACGGCCTTGCAGGAATGGGCGCAGGCGCGGGGCTTGGCGACGCCCCGTTATCAGGTCGTCGCCCGCAGCGGACCGGACCATGCGCCCTTTTTTGAGGTCGCGGTGGACATCAAAGGATTCACTCTGACCCCGGGCTCGGGCGCTTCGAAGCGCGCCGCTGAACAAGCCGCCGCAGCGGCCTTTCTTGCCCGAGAGGGATCCGGCGTCGGAAAGGGGGAGTCGTGAGCGGCGGGGACGAATTGGCGCAAGACGAAACGCGCTGCGGCTTTGCGGCGCTCGTCGGCGCGCCGAACGCCGGCAAGTCGACGCTGCTCAATCAGCTTGTCGGCGCCAAGGTCTCGATCGTCTCGCGAAAGGCGCAGACGACGCGGGCCCTGGTCCGCGGCATCGCGATTGAAGGCGCGGCGCAGATCATCCTTGTCGATACGCCCGGCATCTTCACGCCCAAGCGCCGGCTCGATCGCGCCATGGTGGCGAGCGCGCTCGCGGGCGCCGCCGACGCCGACGTGGTTGCGCTCCTCGTCGATTCGCGCAAAGGCCTCGACGAGGAGGTCGAAGCGATATTGACCGAGCTTCAGCAGAATAAGGCGCCGAAGCTGCTCGTGTTGAACAAGATCGACCTTATTGCCCGCGAAAAGCTGCTGGCGCTGGCGCAGGCGCTCAACGCGCGTCAAAAATTCGACGAAACCTTCATGATTTCGGCGCTGAACGGCGACGGCGTCGCCGATCTGCGCAAGGCGCTGGCGCGGCGCATGAAGCCTTCGCCCTGGCTTTACCCCGAGGATCAGCTTTCCGACGCGCCGCTGCGGCTGCTCGCCGCCGAGATCACGCGCGAGAAAATCTACGAGCGCCTGCACGACGAATTGCCGTATCAGTCGACGGTCGAGACCGAGTCCTGGACCAACCAGAAGGACGGCTCGGCGCGTATCGAACAGACGATCTATGTCGCTCGCGACAGCCAGAAGAAGATTGTCATCGGCGAAGGCGGCCGCACCATCAAGGCGATCGGTCAAGCGGCGCGTAAAGAAATCGCCGAAGCCGCGGAACAGCCGGTCCATCTCTTTCTTTTCGTGAAGGTCCGCGAGAACTGGGCGGACGACCCCGAACGCTATCGCGAGATGCGCCTCGATTTCCCCAAGGGCGATTAGTATCAGGCAATCGGGTGATTCGCGCGGCGCTGGAGAGACGGATGTCTGATGAACGCAAGGCGATGACCGCCTATCGCTTTCTCACCGGGCCGGACGACGCGGCGTTCTGCCATCGCGTTACGCAAGCGTTGAGCCTCGGCTGGCGGCTCTATGGCTCGCCGTCCCTCACCTTCGATTCGATGCAGAACCGGGTGATCTGCGGCCAGGCTTTGATCAAGGAAGTCGAGGGGATAGACTATAGCCCGGACATGAAGCTTTCCGAAGTGTGAGCCAGACATGGAATGGCGCGACGACGCTCTCATCATCGGCGCGCGTCGGCATGGCGAAACCTCCGTCATCCTGGAACTGATGACCCGTGGACACGGGCGCCATCTCGGTCTCGTGCGCGGCGGACGTTCGCGCTGGCTCCGTCCGATTCTGCAGCCCGGCAATCTTGTCGCCGCGCAATGGCGTGCGCGTCTTGAGGACCATCTCGGCGCCTTGACGATCGAGCCGCTCGCCGCCCGCGCCGCCCATCTCCTCGATCGCGCCGCGGCGCTCAACGGCGTCGCGTCGCTGTGCGCGCTGCTGCGCCTGCTGCCGGAGCGCGACCCACATGAGGAATTGTTTGAAATGGCCGACGCCATCGCGGCGCGGCTTGGCGACGTTCGCGATTTCGACATCGCGGCTCTGATGATGGCGCGGTTCGAGCTGGCGCTGCTCGGCGCGCTCGGATTCGGACTCGATCTCAACGCCTGCGCACTGACCGGCGCGCGGGACGATCTCGCTTATGTGTCGCCGAAATCGGGGCGCGCGGTGAGCCGCGCCGCGGGCGCGCCGTGGCGCGACAAGCTGCTGCCTTTTCCGGATTTGCTTCAGCGTGAGAGCGTTGCGGCGGCGCAGAGCGATCTTGTCGCCGCGTTCCGATTGACGGGATTTTTTCTGACGCGCGACGTGCTGAACCCGCGCGGCGTTGCGCTGCCGGCGGCGCGCGATCTTTACATCGGCGCTCTTGCGCGGTCGTCGTCGCCGCAAATGTAGCGCGACTCATGGCTGGTGACGCCATAGCCCTGGTCGGTGTCGACAAGCACCTCACGGCAGATCGCCTGCATGTCGGCGTCGTCGGCATTCCGCGTCTGCGGCGCGCGCTCCTTCGCAGCGACCGTAGATACGGGCGGCTGCGGCCTGTCCAAAGCGAGCGAGGCGGTAGTGACGAGCAGCGTGGCGACGAGCAGCAATGGCAGTTTGTTCATGGACGCCTGTCTTGAAAGCCGCAGCAAGCCGGCGAAAATTCGACCGCGCCGATCCGCGCCATCGCTTGGCAAGCCTTCTAACCCGTCTTATTCATCCCACCGCCGCGCGATTGTGATTTTTTCCGCGACATGATTGCGGGCGCGAGTCCGCTTTGCGTTTTTGGCGCTGGGTGGGTCTGCACTTTTCGCACGCGTTGGAGTTGGTCGG
>VGEB01000011.1 GCA_016869435.1 Alphaproteobacteria bacterium
TCAAATCCGTCGGATAACGTTTGGTCTTCTTCTCGATGTCGGCCATCCGGCCACGATTCGCTCGGGTCCACATCCCCAGCTTGAATCACGCCGAAGCCCAGCCTTCAACCATTCTCAAACAGTCTCTAAGCCTGAGCAGTAGCTTTGATTCTTAATAGTTCCATTACATTGTGCCGCCTCAGGTTGACTAGGTTTCAATTGACTGCACCAAATATTACCACCCATGCTCACGACATTGACGGTCTTGTCGGCATTATTGTATGAGCACCCACCCCATTGCGGGTCGTTGCAAAAAACTCCTGCATTATTACCAGATGGAATAACGCTGATATCTAGATTAGTGCCGGGACTTGCTTCTGATACTTCTATTCTAGTGTGTTTACCGTCCCAGCAATTCAAACTAGAACCGCTTGCATTTATTTGAGGCGCCCCCTGGAATAATGCCTGAATGGAATCTGCACACATGCGCCAACCAGCATGAATGTTATTAACGGTTGTAAGGTTGCAAATGCCTCCTGGTAAGACATACCAACTTCCATCCGCCCGCTGCGAACACAGTCGTGTACTATTGGTTAGCGTCATTTTCTGTATTTGTCCTTCCCCGCCAACATTAGATTCCAAAGCTACAATGATGGCTTGGTACAGAAATGCGTTCTTAACCACAAAATTTTGCTGGTAGGCATATGCGCCACCCGTAGTGAGAACACTCAAACACACCGCGATTAAATTTATTGATAGGGCTTTGATTTGGCGCGCAACGAAGGTGCGTATTTTCATTTCTCCGCCCTTATCATTTCCTTACGGACACTCGCGGTATGGCGGCGCCAAGGGCAAATCTGCCCTTCCTTCCGAATTTTGACAAGTAGACGCCGACGCCTCGTACTTTCTGGCGTTGTCTGGGCGTTGGCGCGCTTTGGCGAGACACACCGCTCCCGTCGTTTCATTGGAACCGCGGCAATCGAACGCGCTACGCCGTTGACGCGACCGGCGGCGGTCGCCGTTCCGCGATCATCCGCAGGATGTCGGCGAACACGTTCTTGGAATTCGCAACCTCGGCCATCTGGAACACGACATAGCGGGCGTGAGTGACGACCTTCGCGCCGATCTTGATAAGCTTTTACTTCAGCGTTGTCAGAGACCAATCTCTGATAGGCCCCCGCGTCGCCAAGGCGCGCAGGAAGTCGCCGAGTTGTAGGCGATCGCGTGAAGCTGACGACGTCCGGCGCAACAATGGTCAATTTGAAAGCTTATTGATTTTACTGGTCGGAGTGGCGGGATTCGAACCCACGACCCCTTGTCCCCCAGACAAGTGCGCTAACCGGGCTGCGCTACACTCCGACTGGCGCCGTTATAGAGAGGCGGGGCGGCGCTGGCAACGCCGCGGGCTAGCGTTTCGTCAGCTTGAGAAGGCGCTTGCATTCCTCGATCTCGGCGAGAACTTCGCGCAGAACGCGCGCCTGTGAATCAGCGAGGGCGCGGGCGCCGCCCTTGGCCGAAGCATCCGCGAAGGGCCTATCGATCTCGACGAGCGGCGCCGGCTCCTCGATCCCCATGTCCAGCTCAGGATATTGCAGAGCGTCATCCTCCTCCGCATACGCCTCGTCGATCTCATCGTCTTCCGGGTCGAACGGCTCGCCTGTCCCGCCGGATCGGCGGGGCAGCGGCGGCTCGCCCAACTGCAGCGCCCCCTGGCGGCGTCCGGCGCCGGCCAGTACCGCTTCCACCCCGTCCTCCTTGAGGATGCGCTGCACGCCCCTGATCGTATATCCCTCCTCGTAGAGCAGGCAGCGGATCGCGATCACGAGATCGATGTCACGCTGACGGTAGAAGCGGCGTCCGCCGGCGCGCTTTAAGGGGTTGATCTGCCTGAAGCGGGTCTCCCAGAAGCGCAGCACATGCGCGGGAAGGTCGAGGCTTTCCGCGACCTCGCCGATCGTGCGCATCGCTTGTTCAGTCCTGGCCACCTGATTCCTCGACTCAAGGCAAGCTATTCATACATCCGTCCGAGCGCTCTTTTCAGCCCAAAATCGGGCCGCCTTGCGGGAGCCGGCGGCAAGGTGTGGACAAGCGGGCGCCTCATCCCTTAACTGGCCGCCGTCTTTCGGCTCGAAACCTTCGGCGTCTCATGGAAGAATGGCTGCACTTCCCTCATCCCGTCCCGGCGATCAGACACCATGTCACCGAGGCGAGCGCCATTGCGGTGCGCAACTGGCTTTGGGTGGTCGCGGCCCTGGTTTTTCTGATGGTGGTCGTCGGCGGCGCGACTCGGCTGACCGAATCCGGCCTCTCCATCGTGCAGTGGAAGCCCGTCACCGGCGCGCTGCCGCCGCTCTCGCAGCAGGAGTGGCAGGAGGCCTTCGAAGAATACAAGCAGATTCCGCAATATAAGGAACTGTTCCCGGACATGGACCTCGCCGGGTTCAAATACATCTACGCCTGGGAATGGGTGCACCGACTTCTCGGACGCCTGATCGGCGTCGCTTTCGCCGTGCCGCTCATCTGGTTCTGGGCGCGAGGCCAGTTGCCGCGCTCGGTGAAGCCGAAGCTCCTGGGCATTCTCGCGCTCGGCGCGCTCCAGGGCGGGGTCGGCTGGTGGATGGTGGCGTCCGGCCTCGTCAATCGCATCGAGGTTGCGCAGGAGCGCCTCGCGATTCATCTGCTGATCGCGGCGCTGATCTTCTCCGCATGTCTATGGGTGGCCGGCGGCTTGGGCCCGCGCGCCGTCTCGCTCGTGCATGAGGGCGCCGGCAGATTGAAGGCGGTCGCGCTGACGATTCTCGCCGTGGTTTTTCTGCAGATTTTCGTCGGCGGTCTGGTCGCCGGGCTGCGGGCGGGGCTCATCGACAACACCTGGCCGCTGATGGACGGCGTCTTCATCCCGCCGGCGGACGTCTTGTGGCGGTTGGAGCCGGTCTGGACGAATCTCGTCGACAATCCGGTCACCGTCCAATTCTTCCATCGCATGATCGCCTATGCGATTTTCGCCCTGGCGCTCGGGCATCTCATCGACGCATGGATGAATGCGGAAGGACGCGCGCGCCGCGGCGCCGCGATTCTGTTCGGCCATGTGCTGATGCAGATCGCGCTCGGAATCGCGACTTTGGTGTTGGTCGAGCCGCCTTTCGCCGGCGCGCCGCATATCGCCCTGGCGCTCGCGCATCAGGCGATCGGCATGGCGGTGCTGGCGGTGGCGACGCTGCAGGCGCGCCGCCTTGCGCAAGACGTAGTTACGCACTGAGGCAGCGGCGTGAAAAATTTTGCGATCCTCGATCTTCCCGGCCCGGAATTTCTCAATTTCTTCGGCCTCGTCGTGATCCTTGTGCTGGCGGGAGCCTATCTCTGCATCCGCTTCGCGGATCGCACCGATCGCCGCCCGCCGCCGCCCGTGCCGCAAAATCCCGACGCGATGGAAGTCGCCTTCCTGCAGGGCGGGGTCAATCAGGTCATTCGGACGCTGATTTACGATCTTGCGCAGCGTGGTTTCGTCGCGCTCGCCGCCGAGGATCACGTTGTTCCCACCGAGAAGCAGCCTCAGACTGGCGAACTCAACGCCACGGAGACGCTTCTGCTCGAAGCCGTGCAGGCGAAGCCGAAGGCGCATGCGCTGTTCGAAGATCGCGCATTGCGGGGACGCCTGCTCGAGCAGCTTGCGCCGCTGCGCGCCAAACTCGCGGCGGAGGGGCTTATCAAACCCAAGTCAGTGAAGATCTGGCGTCGTCGCGTGCAGATCGGCGGCACGCTTGTCATCGTCGGTCTGGCGCTTGCGAAAATCTTTGTCGAATGGGCGAAGGGTCCGACGAATCTCGCCTATCTCATCTTTCTCGCCGGCGCTTCCGTCGCCGTGCTTTTCGCGCTTGCCTATGCGTTGACCAGAACCCACGCGAGCCGTCGCGGCCACGCCTATCTCGAAGCGATGCGACTCGCTTACGGGGGCCGGTTGAAAGAGGCGGTCGCGCACATCGGATCGCCGGGACCCGAGGCGCGCGCGTTCCAGGGCGCGGCGCTGTTTCTGATCGGTCTTTTTGGATTCTCGCCGCTCAAAGGCACGACGGAAGCGATATTCGCCGAAGCCTTCAGCCGCGGCTCTCAAAGCGGCGGCGCCGATTGCGGGACGAGCTGCGGCGGCAGTTGCGGCGACGGCGGAGCGAGCGGTGGCGGCGATTGAAACGCCAACGCTCGGCTCCGGCCTCGGTTATCGCCCGCAGTTTCGCGCCGATCTCTTCGCTCATCGAGAAGAGGTCGATTTCCTCGAGATCGTCGCCGATCACTATCTCGACGCGCCCAGAGAGAAGCTCGACGAACTCGATCTTCTAAAATCGCACTTTCCGCTCGTCGCGCATGGTCTCGATCTTTCGATTGGCGGCGCGGAGGGTCTCGATACGCGCTATCTCGATAAGACCGCCGCGGTCATCGAGCGGATCGATCCGCCCTGGTGGAGCGAACATCTGTGCTTCACGCGCGCCGGCGGCGTCAGCATTGGCCATCTTGCGTCGCTACCCTATACGCAGGAGACGATCGACGTCGTCGCGCGCAACGTCGAACGTGTGCGAAGCCGCATAAGGACGCCACTGATACTGGAAAACGTCACCTGCGTCGTGCGCGTTCCGGGCGGCGAAATGGAAGAGGCCGAATTTTTGTCGCGCACGCTTGAAGCGACAGGATGCGGCTGGCTGTGCGATGTCGCGAACCTGCATGTCAATGCGACGAATTTCGGATATGATCTCGAAGCTGAGTTCGAGCGCTGGCCATGGGACAGGCTCGTGCAAATTCACTATGCCGGCGGCCGTGAACGCAACGGGTGGCTGATCGACAGCCATGACGCTGCGACGAGCGAGGCGGTCTGGACGCTTTACGATCGCATCGTGGCGCGCGCGCCGGTCAAGGGCGCCGTTCTCGAGCGCGACGAACAAATTCCACCGTTCCGCGCGCTTGCCGAAGAAGTGGCGCGGGCGCGCGCAACGCTCGTGGAACATGGCCGATGGCGTTAGCCGAGACTCAGGCGCTGCTGGCGCGCCTCTACACAGACGATAGCCTGCGCCGCGAATTTTTTGAGTCGCCGGTCGCCGTGGCGACTAGGCTCGGTCTCAGCATGCATGACACACAGCGCCTCGCTGCAATCGACCGTCGCGAAATGGAAGCCTTTGCGCAAAGTCTCATCGGCAAGCGAGCGCTTTACGCGCGCAAGGCGCTGCCGCTTACCTCGCGCGCATTGGGCGATCGATTCGATGCACTTCTACGAGAGGCGATCCGCGGCCGCGCACAAGATGGAAAAAGCTGTGCAGACGCTGCGGCGCTTGTCGCGCTTCTCCAGGAACGTTTTGCGGGGCGCCAAATTGAGCCGCTTTGGATCGTCGATCTGGCGCGTTTCGAACTCGCCTTTATCGATTCGGGACGGCCCAGGGCGGCGTTTGTTCTACGAAGTTTCCATTTCGACGTCGCATCAATCGCTGCGTCTCTCGCCAGAGGCGAAGACGTCAGCGCCATTCGCAAGCGAACCTTTGGCGTTTGGGCGCGCCCGCCTCGAGGAAGGCTTCGCTGGCGGTTGTTCGGCCGCTAGGCGCGACGAAACGCTTCCGGCATTTCGGCATGGCGCCGTTCGGCGACGACGTCGATCATCCGCTCGGCGCCGCGATCCCGCGCCTCCTGGTTCTGCGCCTTGCTGAGGTCTTCGCTCGCCTCCTTGAACTGCGCTTCGGCTTCGTCGATTTGCACACGCAGCTCAGAGATCGAAGCGAGGATGTTTTCACGCCGGGTGCGCGCGGCGCGCGCATAAGTGGGATAGGCGAAATGGTTGAGGTCGCTAATGTTGGCGCGCCGCTCTTCCTGGCCGATTTCCCGTTCTAGCTCATTGGCCATGCGCGTGAATTCGGCAATCATCGCATTGAGCTGGACGACGCGCCGGCGTTTTTCCTCGGCCTGAAACCGTTTCAGACGGATAAGCGCATCCCGCGATTTCATGCGACAAGCTCCGTTACGCGACTTATGCGAAACAAATTCTTAACTCCGCGAGACGGGCCTTAATATGCCCCGCAGAAGTTGCTCCTTAGTTACCGGATTTGATTTTTTTGCAGGCTGTGGCCGCCATGTCGCAAGGACGCAATATCTCAGGCGAGGGGCGCGTACTGGAAAAGCAAGCTATTGCGGCGGCTTCGCCGCAACGCCCGCTTTGACGTTACGCCGGCTCCTTGGCGCGCGCCGTTGACGCCGCGGCGCCGCCATAGCGGCGGTACACGAAGTCCGGCGCCGGCGCCTGCGATTCGACTTCGGCGTAAGCGGCGAAGCGCGCATGTTCCGGCGACAGGTGGCAGGCGGGATCCGTCGCCGCCGCGTCGCCGACGATGGCGAACGCCTGACAGCGGCAACCGCCGAAATCAATCTCGCGGCGGTCGCACGACCGGCAGGGCTCCTTCATCCAGTTAACGCCGCGGAAGGCGTTGAAGGCAGATCCGTTTCGCCAAATGTCGGCGAGCGGGATATCGCGCACATTGTCGAAGGTTAATCCGGGAAGTGTCTGCGCCGCATGGCAGGGCAGGGCCTTGCCCGACGGCGTCACCGCGATGATTGAGCGGCCCCAACCGCCGGTGCAGGCCTTGGGCCGTTTGGCGTAGTGATCGTGGATGACGAAATCGAAATTGAGCACGCCGACAAGACGCTTCTTCGCCTCATCAACGATGCCGACCGTTTCCATAAAGGCTTCGCGCGTTGGAATGAGCGCAGCGCGGTTCATCTGCGCCCAGGCGTAATATTGAATATGCGCAATCTCGATGCGCTGCGCGTCGACTTCGACGGCGAAATCGATGATCTGCGGCAGATGGGCGATGTTCTGCCGGTGCATCGGCGCGTTGATCGTCAATCCCATGCCCAATTCGCGCGTCCATCGCGCAACGTCGCGCTTTTTGGCGACGCCGCCCTGGTAGCCGGAGATGCGGTCCGCGCTTTCGGGAACGACGTCCTGGATCGAAACCTGCACATGATCGAGGCCGATCTCGGCGAGCCGCTGCAATCGCTCGTACGTCAGCAGAACGGCGGAGGTGACGAGGTTGGTGTAGAGTCCGGCGTCGACGGCATGCGCCAGTATCTCTTCCAAATCGCGTCGCGCGGTGGGTTCGCCGCCGGATAGATGCAGCTGCATCGCGCCGATCGACGCCGCCTGATGAAAGGTCTCGCCCCATTCGTCGGCGGTAAGCTCCGCATTCGATCGTTCGAGCTCCAGCGGATTGGAGCAATAGGGACATTGCAGCGGACAGCGATGGGTAAGTTCGGCGAGCAGTCCCGCCGGCCCTTCGGCAAATGGCGCGATCGAGGGGGCGAAGTCGGAAGGCGCCGGCGCCGCAAATTGATCGGCTCCGTCGCGCAGCAGCCGCTTGTCGGCGAGCCCTTGCAGCAGCGCCGTGACGTCTCGCGTGATGACGTCGAGCGGCGCCGCATATTGCTCGGCGAGACGCGCGCACAGATCGGCGAGGCGCGTCGCGCCGTCGATTGCGCGCAGGACAATGAGCCCGATCGGATCGAGTTCATAGGCGCGCTCGGGCGCGAGAATGACTGTGCGCGAACGGGCGCGGTCTTCGTGCAGCCGCGCATAGCGCGTGAAGGCCGGACGCGAGTCGGGGCCGATCACGAACCGCGCGGCGTGCGCCTCAGACATTCGCTTCCCCCGGCCGCCATGTGCCAGGCGGGACCATCCCTGGCGTGACATAAGCGTGATGTAAGGCGTCGAGCTGCGCCCACAAGACGTCGCATTTGAACCGAACGGCGCCGACGCAAGCTTCCTGCTCGGCGCGAGTCTTGGCGTTGTTGAGGACGAAGTCCAGCGCAAATTCGGAGTCGCGCGGCGCCTGGCTCAGCCGGCGTTTGAAATAGGCCATCACATGGTCGTCCATGAAGTCGTAGTTTTCGAGCATGCCGGCGATGCGTTCGCGATGGATAGACGGCGCAAAGAGCTCGGTCAGCGATGACGCGACCGCGACCGTGAGCGGCTGCTCGACGACGAAGCGCACATAGGCCTCGACGGCGAATTTCGTCGCGGGCAGGGCGCCGCGACGAGAGGTGACGTAATCGCGCGAAAAGCCGAGCGCGTCGGTAAGCACAAGCCAGCGCTCGATGCCGCCGCCTTCGTCGCCGAGACCGTCGTGATCATGGATGCGGTGGATCCACTCGCGGCGCAGTTCGCGATCATGGACACGGCTCATGAAGGCGGCGTCCTTGCGGGGCACGGCCTCCTGGTAGCAGTAACGGTTGAGCGCCCAGGCGGCGACCTGCTCTTTCTTGAGCTTGCCCCCGTGCAGCAGCTTATGAAATTCGTGCTTGTCGTGGTAGCGCTCGGCGCCAACCGCGCGGATGGCGGCTTCGAATTCCTCGCGGGAGAGCGGCGCGGCTTCGCGCCAATCGATGGCTACGATCTCGTTCACAGGCTCACCTCCATGCCGTCTTCGCCGATGTCCCAGCCTGCCGCTTGGGCGATCGCATATTCGTTGGAGAACGCGTTAAGCAGCGGATTGGAATTGTTGATGTGCACGTAAATTTTGCGCTCAACGCCGAGCGGCGCGAAGGCGGCGATGGAGCCGTCGGCGCCGCTGACGTTAATATGGCCCATGCGTGAACCAGTCTTGCCGAGCAGCCCTTGCTCGATCATCTCGTTTTCTTGAAAGAGCGTGCCGTCGAAGAACACGAGCTTGGCGCCGCGTAGCCGATCGGCGAGCGGCGCGTCAATCTTCGCGCAGCCCGGAATGTAAAAGAACGAGTCGCCGGTCGCGGTTTCAGTGATCTCCAGTCCGAGCGTGTCGCCTGCGCTTGTTCCGAAGTTCGGCGCATTGGCGTTTTCGAGGTAAAGCGCGATCTTGCCCGGAACCGGAAAGGCGCGGATGGCGAGCCCCAGATCGAGGCCGGCGCCTCTGATCGCGACCGCCTCGTCCATGCGCAACTCGATGCGCGGCACGAGCGGCGTCTGCAGTATCGTGAAAATCGGATTGGCGCCGAGCGCGTCGAGAACGCGTCCCGCGGCGTAAAGGCTGAACGGCTGCGCTTCGCGCATGTTGAGAAGGCCGGCGACGTGATCGACATCGCCGTTTGTCAGCGCCACCGCCTTGATCGGGCTCGCGCGCAAACCGTCTTCGGCGCCGGGCGCAAGCTCGGGAGCGGCGGAGATTTGCTGTCGCAAATCGGGGGAGGCGTTGAGTAGAAGCCAGTCGGCGCCATTGGCGCTGACCGCCAGCGACGACTGGGTGCGCGGCTTGAATCCCGCAGCCCCCGCGCGGACGGCGCGGCAGTTGGCGCAGTTGCAATTCCATTGCGGGAAACCGCCGCCGGCGCCCGACCCTAAGACTTTGATTCTCATTGCCTTTTCCGACATGGCGGGCGCGCCGCGCCGTCGGGTCTCCCTGACGTTATTTTGTTGGCACTATGCGCAGGCGGCTTGCAATCGCGCAAGTGCGACCGATTTGCGCGGACCATGAAATGTCGAGACTTTTTCCCTTTCGAGACGGGTGTCTCGCCCCGCTTTGGTCGCTTTCTCAGGGCAGTAAAGCGCAGGATGAGGCTGAGGCCTTAGTCGAACGCGCCGCTGTCTCGTGACACGCGCCGGATCGAGCCAATCATTTGCACAGACTTGGGATGAATTCGCTCACGCGCGTATGTGCGCTCTTGCTCGCCGCCTCGCTTGCCGGCTGCGTGTCGGACGGCATGCGCATGGTCGACGGCCACGTCAACAACGCGGTTTCTCTCGTCTCGGGGCCGCAAGGCGAGCCCGCGAACGTCGCCATATTCGTCGCCTCGACCCGGCGCTCGGAAGGCGCGGCGGATGACGGCCGCGCGCATTTTTCGTTGACGTCGATCGGCGTGCCGCTCAACCACCACGCCGGAAATATTGAACGTCCGAGCTTCGGCGGCGCTGATCGACGGCGCCATTTCACGGCGCTGTCGAAGCGCAACATGGACGAGCAGGAGTTCTACGGCGAAGTCGCTTCACATGTCTCGGGGCGCATCGGCAATTCGCGCGACGTTTTGCTTTTCGTGCACGGCTTCAACACCAGCGCCGAGGACGCGCGTTATCGACTGGCGCAGATCGTCGCCGACGGCCGCTTTTCGGGCGTTCCCGCGCTGTTTACCTGGAATTCCCGAGGGGGGCTGTTCAACTACGAGTCCGACAAGGAAGCGGCGACGGTCTCGCGCGATGCTCTTGAAAAGCTCATCGTCGATCTGGCGCATGCGCCCGGGGTTGGACGCATCCATGTGCTCGCGCATTCGATGGGCGCATGGCTGACGATGGAGACGCTGCGTGGCGTCGCGCAGTCCGGCCATCCCGATCTCGACGGCAAGCTCGGCGAAGTCATGCTTGCGGCGCCCGACATCGACCTCAATGTCTTCCGGCAACAGGTCGCGCGTCTTGATCCTCGGCATGTATCGGTCTTCGTGGCCAACAATGATCGCGCATTGTCGCTCTCGTCGCGCATCGCCGGCGACCGGCCGCGGCTGGGGGCGATGAATCCGAACAATCCTGAAGACAGGGCGGAACTCGATCGGCTCGGCGTCGGCGTGCATGATATTTCGTCGTTCTCGACCGATTTCGTCGGCCATGGCGCCTTCGCCGAAGCGCCCGACGTGGTGCGAACGATCGGCGCGCAGCTGACCGCGCCGCGGCCGGCCGAAGCCGATACCCAGGCCGTGATCGACGCGAGCGGTGGAAACGCCGCCGCCGCCGCGCCGGCGCCGCTCAATCAGAAGGTCGAGACCCAGCCGCTCGCGCCGATCGCGGCGCGGTGAGCTTGCTTTGAGGCACGTCGCAGCGTGATCAATTGGCGGGGATCGCAAAGGGCTCAAAACGGAAAAAAGACCGCGACCGCAAAGATTGCTTTTGAGATCACCGTTACTGCGCCTATGACGCCTCTGTCGGCGCCGCCTTCTCCGTCTCGGCTTTCGCCAGCCTGTTGTAACGTCGCACGCTGAGCGGAATGGCGGCGAGAAAAGCCACGCTCAGCACGGCGAGCAGCTCCATCGGATAGATCGCCAGCAGCAGCGCCGTCACGCCGACGCCGAACAGCACGGGAATGACCAGATCGCGCGGAATGCGACCGATGCGCTTGCCGGAAAAATGCGGAATGCGGCTCGCCATCAGAAAGGCGATTCCGAGCACATAGACGATATAGAAGGGCGTCATCGCCTTTGACGCGGGCAGCTCCAAAACCGAGAAATGCAAATAAAGCGGCAACAACACCGTCACCGCGCCGGCGGGCGCCGGCATGCCGACAAAAAATTCAGCGTGCCAGGCGGGCTTCGCCGGATCGTCGATCATCACGTTGAAGCGCGCGAGGCGCAGCGCGCAGGCGATGGCGAAGACGAGCACGGCGAACCAGCCGAGCCCTTTGATCTCGTGCAGCGTCCACAGATACAGCAGCAGGCCGGGCGCCACGCCGAAATCGACGAAATCCGAAAGCGAGTCGAGCTCGGCGCCAAAACGCGAGGTGCCTTTGATGGCCCGCGCAAGGCGCCCATCCAATCCGTCGAGCACCGCCGCCGCCATAACCGCGGTGACGGCCGTCTCGAACCGCCCTTCGATTCCATAGCGGATCGCGGTTAGCCCCATCGACAGCGCGAGCAGCGTGACGAGATTGGGCAAAACGACGCGCAGCGGAATATTGCGGAAACGCAGCCGACGCCGTTCCGAGGGCGTCAGCGATCCCTCTTGAGTATCGTCGCCGGAGAAGAACGGATCGGCCATGTCTTTCCTCAGCCCGCCTTGAAAGTGAGCGCGGCCGCGCTGGCGGTCATGTCGGCGAGAATGGTCTCCCCAGCGATGGCGCGCGAGCCAACCGCCACCATGGGCCGCGCCGATGACGGCATGTAGACGTCGACGCGCGAGCCGAAACGGATCAGGCCGAAACGGTCGCCGACGCCGATCTGTTCGCCTTCCTTGACGAAGCCGACAATGCGGCGCGCGACGAGGCCCGCGATCTGCACCACGCCGAAACGCCCGAAGGAGGCGTCGATGACCATGCCGCTGCGCTCATTGTCCTCGCTCGCCTTGTCTAGGTCTGCGTTTAAGAACAGCCCCGGCTTATAGGCGATCCTCGAAATGCGGCCGGTGATCGGGGCGCGGTTCACATGCACGTCGAAAACGCTCATGAATACGGAGATGCGCTGCATCGGCTCGGCTCCGAGTCCGAGTTCGGCCGGCGGCAGAAAGAAGCCGACCGCGCTGACGACGCCATCAGCGGGTGAGACGACGAGCCCCTCGCGCAGCGGCGTGATGCGCCGCGGATCGCGGAAGAAATAGGCGCACCATGCCGTTGCGATGAAGCCGATCCAGCCTAGCGTCGGCGACAGCCAATCGAGCAGGATAGCGGCGAATGCGAATCCGGCGATGAAGACATAGCCTTCCGGATGGATCGGAACGAGCGACTTGCGGACGGAATCGATGATCGACATGCGGGCCTGCTTTCGTGGCGCACAGATGAGCGCACGCGCTTCCTTTGCCATTTTGCGGCGCCAAAGTCACGGAACCCGCGGGCGCGGATCAGGGCAGCCGAAGGATGCGGCAGGGGTCGCCCTTTGCCGACGCCGGCGCCCCGGGCTCCCGGATGAGCAGCGCTTGGGATTGAGTGAGCTCAGTGAGGAGCGACGAATCCTGTAGCGGCTGCGGCGTGGCGACAAGCCGCCCATTTTCATCCGTGGAGAGCCGCGCCCGCATGTAGTCGCGCCGCCCCTTGTTGGCCGGGAGGTCACTGCCTGCGATCGCCGGTTCGGTCCGGTCGGCGCCGGCGTTGGGGTCGCCTTGTAGCGCGCGCAGCAGCGGCGCCAGGAATGTCAGCGCGCAGACGAAAGACGCGACCGGATTGCCTGGAAGGCCGAGGATGCGCGCGTCGCTGAGCGTCCCGTGGATAAGCGGCTTCCCGGGCCGCATCGCGATCTTCCAGAAGTCGAGCGCCATGCCCTGGCGCGACAGCGCCGGACGCAGCAGATCATGATCGCCGACCGACGCGCCGCCGAGGGTGACGAGAACGTCGGCGCGCGCCTTGCGGGCAAGGCCGACGCCGCGTTCGAGTTCCGCGAGATCGTCGCGGAAAATGCCGAGATCGACGACTTCGGCGCCGGCGTATTCGGCGATGGCTGCGACAGCCAGATTGTTGCAGGAGATGATTTGCGCGGGACCAGGCTCGGCGCCCGGCGGCACGAGTTCGTCGCCGGAAGCGATCATCGCCACGCGCGGGCGGCGGGCGACCGGAACCACTGCATGGTTCATTGCCGCGGCAAGCGCCATTTCAGCCGTACCGAGGCGGGTCCCGGCGTAGAGGCCCACCGCGCCCTCGCGAAAGTCGAGGCCGGCCGCCCGGATATGCGGGCCAGGCGGAGCGCTCGCCGTCAGCGCGCCATCGGCGACGCGGGAGTCTTCCTGCAGCAATATCGCATCGGCGCCGCTCGGAACCGGCGCGCCCGTGAAAATGCGCACGGCCTCTCCGGGCCTGAGCGCCGCGCCATAACCTCGACCTGCGGCGCTTTCGCCAACGATGCGCAGCGGGCCGGCGGCGAGATCAGCGGCGCGCAGCGCAAAACCATCCATGGCCGAGACGGCGACGGGCGGCTGACTGCGGCGTGCGACGAGATCGGCGGCAAGCGTGCGGCCCCGCGCCTGCGCGAGCGGCGCCGATTCTTCGCCAAGGCGCGCAACTCCTGTGAGCACGCGCGCGAGCGCTTCGTCAACGGAAAGAAGCTTGGAGTCGGACATCCTCAATTCGCTTGGTTTAGAGCGTCTTGCCAGCGCTTGTCGCGAGCGTCCACGCCTCTGGCTCCCGATCTATGCATTCGTGACGCAACGTCGCGGCGTCGGTGACCGAAACAGGCCCGGCCATGACGGTGGAAAGATTTCGCGTCAGTCTCTTTTCCAGTCGCCGGATTTGCCGCCGCGCTTCTCGACGAGCTCGACGCCCTCGATGCGCATGCCGCGATCGACCGCCTTCAACATGTCATAGATCGTCAGACAGGCGACCGAGACGGCCGTGAGCGCCTCCATCTCGACGCCGGTCTTGCTGGCGACGGAGGCTTCGGCGAGGACTCGCAGGCCGGGCAGCGTTTCGTCGGGCGTGATCTCGACCGATATGCTCGATAGGGGAAGAGGATGGCAGAGCGGTATGAGGTCGCTCGTCTTCTTCGCCGCGATGATGCCCGCAACGCGGGCGACGCTGAAGACGTCTCCCTTCTTGGCCTGACCTTCGACGGCGAGACGCAACGTTTCGCGCGTCATCGTCACCCGGCCGCGCGCCCGCGCCACGCGAGCGGTGTCGGCCTTTGCGGACACATCGACCATATGCGCTTCGCCAGTCGCGCCGAGGTGAGTCAGCGCGCTCATGTCATGCGCCGGCTGCGGATTTGTGGGCGCCTGGATTGAGATTGGCTGTTGAGCCATGGAGAAGTTCGCGCGTGGCGGCTTCGACGTCGTGTTTGCGCATCAGGCTTTCGCCGACGAGGAAGGTGAAGATATGCGACTTTTCGAGACGCAGACAGTCGTCGTGCGTCGCGATGCCGCTTTCCGCGACAATGATCTTGTCGCGTGGAATCTTCTCGGCGAGCTTCTCGCTCACGTCGAGCGAGACATTGAAGTCATGGAGATTGCGATTGTTGATTCCGATCAGACGCGTCTCGAGCTTCAACGCGCGATCAAGCTCCCTCTCGTCATGCACTTCGACGAGCACGTCGATGCGCAGATCATGGGCGGCGGTGTTCAGCGCTCTCGCTTCGTCGTCATCGACCGCCGCCATGACGATAAGAATGCAGTCCGCGCCAAAAGCGCGCGCCTCATAGACCTGATAGGGGTCGAACATGAAATCCTTGCGCAGCGCCGGCAGATGCGTGGCCTTTCGCGCGGCTTCGAGATCTTCGAGTCTGCCTTTGAACGACGGCGCGTCGGTCAACACCGAAAGACAGGCGGCGCCGGCGGCTTGGTAGGCGCGCGCCAGTTTCGGCGGATCGAAATCCGGCCGAATGATTCCTTTCGACGGACTCGCTTTTTTGATTTCGGCGATCAGCGCAATACGGCGCTCGTTCAGCTTTTGCTCGATCGCGTGAACGAAGCCGCGCGGCGGATCATGTTCGCGCACCTTGCGCTCGAGCGTCGCCAACGGCATGCGAACCTTGGCCTCGGAAATCTCGGTGCGTTTGTAAGCTTCAATCTTTCGTAAGATGTCGGTCATCTGCTTGCCTGCGGGCGAAGTCGGGCCGCGACCGCTTCGCTCGAATTCGTTCCGCCGATTGCCGGCTTGCTATGAATAGCCGATAAACGCGCGCAATCCTATCCCGATCGGACGGGATCAGGCGTCTCGCTTGGAGCAGCGGATCAGCGCGTCGAGCTTGTCGCGCGCGGCGCCGGAATCGAGCGCCGCCTCGGCGAGCGCTACGCCCTCGCGCAAATTTGTGGCGCGTTCGGCAACGACAAGCGCCACCCCCGCATTGAGCGCGGCGATGTCTCGATAGGCGTTCTTCTCGCCGTCGAGCACGGCGCGCAGCGCTCTGGCGTTATGCGCCGCATCGCCGCCGACAAGCGCCTGCATCGTGGCGCGCGGCAATCCCGCCTCTTCCGGCGAAAAGTCGAAGGCGCGGATTTTGCCGTCTTCGAGCGCGACCACATGAGTTAAGCCCGTCGTCGTCGCTTCGTCTAGTCCGTCGCCGCCATGCAGCAGCCAGGCGCGCCTGGCGCCGAGTTCTTGAAGCGCGCGCGCCAGGGGTTCGAGCCACTCGCGGGAGAAGACTCCGATCGTCTGACGCTCCACCCGCGCCGGATTGCACAGCGGGCCGAGCAGATTGAAGATCGTGCGCACGCCAAGCTCGCTTCTAACTGCGGCTGCGTGACGCATCGCCGGATGGTGCGTGGTCGCGGCCATGAAGCAAATGCCGGCCTCGCGTAGCGAGGCGGCTGCGGCGCTTGGGGACATTCCAACCTTGACGCCGAGTTCCCCGAGCACGTCGGACGCCCCCGACAGCGACGAGGCCGCCTTGCCGCCATGCTTGGCGACGATCGCGCCGGCGGCTGCGGCGATGATCGCGGCCAGGGTGGAAATATTATAGGTGCCGGCCCCGTCGCCGCCGGTGCCGACGATGTCGATCGCGCCCGGCGGCGCTTCGACCGGCGCCATGACCGCGCGCATCGCCTCCGCCGCCCCGATGATTTCGTCGATCGTCTCGCCGCGCAATCTCAATCCCATGAGAAAGGCGCCGAGCTGCGCCGGCGTGGCCTCGCCCCTGAATATCAGGGTGAACGCCGCCTTCGCCTCGTCGCGCGCGAGCGGCGCGCCAGAGGCAAGAGCGGCGATATACGATTTGAATGCCTCGCTCATCGGGGATCAGCGAGGCGACAGACAAAGGGTGAGGGCGCCGGGCGATTGCAGGCGGGCGACCGATGCGGCGATCGTCACGCCGCCTTCTCGCGGCGCCGCGGCCCTTCGTTCCATTCCCGCGCAAGGTCGAGGAAATTTTGCAAAATCTTATGGCCGTGCTGAGAGGTGATGCTTTCGGGATGGAACTGAACGCCATGCGTCGGCAACGTCTTATGCGACAGCGCCATGATGAGGCCGTCCGGCGTCTCGGCGGTGATCCGCAGGCAGTCGGGAAGCGTGTCGCGACTGACGATCAGCGAGTGATAGCGCGTCGCCTGAAAAGGCCCTTCGACGCCTCGAAACACGGCGTCGCCGTGGTGGAGGATCGTCGCCATCTTGCCGTGGATCGGCAAGGGCGCCCGGATGACGTCGCCGCCGAACGCCTCGCCGATTGACTGATGGCCGAGGCAGACCCCGAAAATCGGCACGGTCTCGGCGGCGGCTGAGATCAGCTCCATGCAAATGCCGGCTTCACGCGGCGTGCAGGGGCCGGGCGACAGCACGATCGCATCGGGCCCTCCGGCGAGCACTTCGGCGACGGACACCGCATCATTTCGGTGAACGGCGACGTTCGCGCCCAACTGGCCGAAATAATGGACAAGGTTGAAGGTGAAGCTGTCGTAATTGTCGATCAGGATGACGTTGGACATTGGGCTGCAGTCGGCGCTCGAGCGCCGGTTTTGGCGCGGGTTTAAGGAAGTGCAATATGCTGCGGGCGGAGCTTAGGCAACCGTCCGAGGGCTGTCGTCACGCGGCGCGAAGCGCCAGTCCGGCCGCACGTCTTTGATCATCATGATCTCGGCGAGCGATTGACGGGTCAGGAGCCCCAGCAGTCGCCCGTCCGCATCGATTACGCCGACCGCTTCTCCCCCGGTGAGCTTGGGCAGGGCGGCGTCGATGGTCTCGCCAACGCCGAGCGTCGCCGGCTGTCGGCGCACGAAGGGCGCAATCGGCGCGCCGGGTTCGGCGTCCCGCAGGGCTTCGATGATGTTCGACCGAGACAGGAGCCCGCTTAGGCGGCGCGAGGCGTCGACGACCGGGAATTCGTCCTGGGACGTGGCCAAAAGAATGTCGATCGCTTCCCGCACAGTCGATCCGCGGTCGATCATGGCGATGCGGGTCTCCATGGCGTCGGCGGCCTTCAGACCGCGCGCCGCTTCCGACATTGTGGTCATCTGCGCTTCGCCGGCGGCCGCGATATAAACGAAAATCGCGATGAACAGCAGCAGCGGATTTCCGAACAATCCGAGAAAACCGAGGAGGAAAGCGAAACCTTGACCGATCTGGGCGGCGATGCGGGTCGCGCGTTCCTTGCCCATCCATATCGACAGAGCGGCGCGGAGCACGCGGCCGCCGTCCATCGGGAAGGCCGGGATCAGGTTGAAAGCCGCGAGAAAGACATTCACCGCCGCCAGCCGTTTCAAGAGATTGACGGAAGGATCGCCGATCTCGATCGCATCGGAGAGATCGACGGCGCCCATGAACGCCATCAGCGCGACAGCGATCACGAGGTTGACGGCCGGACCGGCGAGCGCGATCAGCAGTTCCTGTCCGGGCTTGTCTGGCATCCGCTCCATATCGGCGACGCCGCCGATCGGCAGAAGCGTGATCTCCGGCGAGACGATTCCATAGCGGCGCGCGGTCAATATGTGGCCGAACTCATGCAGCACCACGCAGATGAAGACCGCAAGGATGAACAAAATGCTGTCGCGCGCAGCGACGGCGCCGCCGCGCTGATAGGCGGCAAAGCCGATCCAGCCCAACAGCAAAAGGAATGTGACGTGAATGCGCACGGCGGTCCCCTTGAAGGAGCCGATCGTGACGGACCATCGCATAGGGGCGTCCTGCGGTCGTGGTTAACAGCCGGTAAGATAGGCCTGACAGGCGGTTCGCGCTAGGGCGGCGCGATATGAAAAAGGGCCGGCGAAGCGACCCTGAGGCGCTTGCCGGCGATAGGTGAGAGATGGGTGAGAGACGAGAAGACGCGCGAAACAGCGTCAGAGCCGATAACGGACCTGATCGGTCCAGAAACGCTCCAGCCGCGTCAGCGAAGTGTTGAGACTGCGGAATTCGTCGCAGGACACGCCGCCGATCTGCTCGACGGTCTGTGCGTGCTTTTCATAAAGCTGCGCGACGATGTCGTGAATTTGCTTACCCTTCGGGGTCAGGCTGATGCGCACCGAGCGGCGGTCGAGGCGCGAGCGAGCGTAATGCATATAGCCCGTCTCGACAAGCTTCTTGACGTTATAGGAGACGTTGGAGCCGAGATAATAGCCGCGCGTGCGCAACTCGCTCGCGGTCAGCTCCTTGTCGCCGATATTGTAAAGGAGCAGCGCCTGCACGGAGTTGACGTCGCCGAGATCGCGGCGATCAAATTCGTCTTTGACGACGTCGAGCAAACGGCGATGGAGGCGTTCGACGAGCGTCAGCGCTTCGAGATAAACTGGCCGGATCTCGCTGGCGCGATCCTCGCGGGCCATGGGGGCGGTCTTGGTCACGGCGCTCATCGTCTTCTCCATCGGGGCGGATGCGTCAGGCATCTCGTGATCGGCGTTTGATGAGGTCAAATTAGGTCGAGCGGGTGAAAGCCGGTTTAAGCAACAGCCTGAATCGCGCGTTTACCGCGACGCCGCCTGTTTGCGGTGAATGAGAAGTGAACTTAAAGGTTCGATTTACGCTAATGCGCCTCTAACCGGCCTGATTCCTCAAGAAGGGTTTGGCGGCTTTCTGTCAAATCTGCGGCGACGGCGACGTTCGCGCATACGCTGCGCCTCGACGTCGCGTCCAGCCTCGAAGGTCAGGCCGAAATACATGGCGATCAGCACGGCGTCGACGCCGATCAGCCAATAGCCGCCCATGAAGAAGCTCGGCATGCTGAGCGTGAGAAAAATTTGCGCGCTCGCCACCAGCAGCCACAGCACGCCGCCCCAAGGCGTCGCTAGCCACAAGCCGACGCCGGCGATCAAATCGAGCACCGCGAAGAAAATCACCGCGAAGGCTGCGCTTTGGGGCATGGTTTCGAATATCGAGCGATCGGTGGCGAGAATGATCCGCCACTGCATCAAGCCCTGCACAAGCCAGAACAAGGCGACGATGCGCATGAAGCGCGACAGCAGAACGCCCCATTTCGCGGCGTCGGCGCCATTAGGTTCGCCGACGCGGATTGCGCGGTAAGGATCGTCGCCGTCGTCGTAGATCGTTGGGCCGTCCATGAAATGCGCCGCCGCCCTTTCGCTGTTCGCGCGCTATCGCCGAATTGCTATTGTCCGCGCCGCGCCCGCGTTGCAAAGCGAACCGCTTCCTCGGCGGCGCGAAACAACGCCTTCGCCTTGTTGACGCATTCGCGGTGCTCATATTCCGGTTTGCTGTCGTAGACGACGCCAGCGCCGGCCTGCACATGCATCTTGCCGTCTTTCACAATCGCGGTGCGCAGCACGATGCAGGTGTCCATCTGCCCGCCTGCGCCGAAATAGCCGATGCAACCGCCGTAGATTCCGCGCTTGTGGGTCTCGAGTTCGTCGATGATTTCCATCGCGCGCACTTTCGGCGCGCCGGAGACGGTGCCGGCGGGAAAGCCAGCGGCGAGCGCGTCAATGCAATCATAGCGCGCATCGAGTTCACCTTCGACGTTGGAGACGATGTGCATGACATGACTGTAGCGTTCGATCGTGAAGCTGTCGGTGACCCGCACCGTTCCTGTCTTTGCGACGCGGCCGACATCGTTGCGGCCGAGATCGAGCAGCATCAGATGTTCGGCGCATTCCTTTTCGTCGGCGAGGAGATCGGCCGCAAGCCGTTCATCCTCGGCCTTGACCTCGCTGCGCCAGCGCGTGCCGGCGATCGGACGAATCGTCACCTTGCCGTCTGCGACCCGCACGAGGATTTCGGGACTCGAACAAACGATCTGGAATTCTCCGAAATCGAGGAAGCATAGAAAAGGCGCAGGGTTGACGCGCCTCAGCGCGCGATAGAGCGCAAAAGCGGGCAAAGCGAAAGGCGCGGTGAAGCGCTGCGACAGCACGACCTGAAAAATGTCGCCGGCGCGAATGTATTCCTTGGCGCGCTCGACCATTTCAAGAAAGCGCGACTGCGGCGTATTGGAAACCGGCTCCCGAGCGAGAAGCTGCGCATCGGCTCCGCTGTCGCGATGCTCCAATGGCGCCTCCAGCGTTGCGACCACTCTGTCGAGACGCGCCAGCGCGGCTTCGTAGGCGGGCTTCGCGGCAACGCCGGATTTGGGTCGGACAGGCGTCACGATCGAAATTTCGTCGCGGACGGTGTCGAACACGATCATCACCGTCGGACGCACGAGC
Source organism: Alphaproteobacteria bacterium (assembly GCA_016869435.1). Taxonomy (GTDB): domain Bacteria; phylum Pseudomonadota; class Alphaproteobacteria; order Rhizobiales; family Beijerinckiaceae; genus Methylocystis. Next base: position 20,672 of record VGEB01000011.1, read on the forward strand.
AGCGCGTCAGGGACGCCGATCTTGTCGTCCTTCGCCGGCGCGAGGCGCTCCATCTGACGCACCATGTCGTAACCGAGATAGCCGAACACGCCTGCGGCCATCGGCGGCAAGCCGGCGGCCTGCGGCACGGCGGACTCGGCGATGAGCTGGCGCAGGGCGACAAGGGGAGGGGCTTCACAAGGCGTGAAGCCGCTCACGCCGTCAAGCGCGGCGCGATCGATTTCCGCCCTGTCGTCGGCGGCGCGAAAGATGAGGTCGGGGTCAAGGCCAATCATCGAATAGCGGCCGCGCGCAGCGCCGCCTTCGACGGACTCAAGAAGAAAGGCGGGGCCGCGCCGGTCGCGCGCGACCTTGAGATAGGCGGAGACCGGCGTTTCGAGATCGGCGACGAGGCGCGTCACGACCAGTTGCGGCCGACCGGCGTCATATTCGGGGCCGAACGCGTCGAAGTCAGGCTCAAACAGCGCGCCGCTCACCTGTCGCGTTCCGCTCCGGTCGCGGCTGCGAGCGCCCGCTGGTTGATGTCGACGCCGAGCGCCTTTTCCAGGCCGCCGACATATTGCTCCAGCAAGTCATTATCCAGCGCCGGCTTCAGCTGCTGAGCGATCGTCTTCGATTCGATCGAGTTTGGATCGAAAACAGGCGTCGTCGAGTCGCGCACGAAAAACACCATTCGTCCATTGTCGACGACGACCGAGCCGGCGTTCCGCGGCGCTACCTCGAAGAATTGAACGATTACATTGGAGTTGAAGCCCGGACGCGCTTCGCGCTTCACGTCATTCGCGCGCTGCGGCTGAACGCCGAGCTCCTTGGCGATGTCTTCGAGCTGCTTGCCAGCATTCAGCTTGGCGACAATCTCGTCGGCTTTGGCGGTGAGCGCTTTTTGCGCCGCTTCGTTGCGCATCGCCTCGGCGACCGCTTCCTTCACCTCATCGAAGGCCTTCTGATGCGCAGGCTCAACGGCGTTGACCTCATACCAGACATAGCCGCCGTCGCGGGTTGCGACGGTGTCGTTGTCGACTCCGACGTCCGACGCAAAGGCCGCCTTGACGAGGTCAGGACCCGCGGGAAGGTCTGCGATCGGCTTACCGGCGCGATCATTGCCGGCGTCGTCGACGGCGTCGTAACCCTTCGTCTCGAGTCCCGCCGCCTTTGCGGCTTCGGCCAGCGTCTTGCCGGAGGCGCGCTGATCTTCGATGGTCTCTTGGAGCTTGCGCACCTCGGGCGTCGCGCGCTGCGCGGCGATTTCCTTGCGAATTTCGGGCGCGGCCTGTTCGAAGGTTTTGTTATAGACGGCCGGGGTGATGCTTCTCACTTGCGACACGACGGCGCCGAAGGCGGTATGGACCGGATCGGTCAGTCCCGGCTGGGGAAGCGCAAAAACAGCCGCCCCGACTTTGGCGTCGCCGAAATCGCGCTGTTCCACGAATCCGAGATTTACGTCCTTGGGATTGAGTTTCAGCTCAGCCGCCAGCGCGTCAAAGTCGGCGCCGGCCTTCAGCCGCGCGAGCGCGGCTTCAGCTTCCGTGTCGGTCTTGAATACGACCTGCCGCACGTCGCGTTTTTCCGGGGTTCCATAACGCTTCGACTTCACCTCGTCATAAAATTTGCGTGCGTCTTCTTCGGAGACGCTTTCCGGCTTGCCGACCGCGGAAGGGCTGACGACGAGCGTCGTCAATTTGCGAAATTCCTTGGCGCGGAAGGTCTGCTCGTGCTCGCCGAAATATTTTTTCAGCTCCTCGTCGGACGGCGCGGACGCCGCGGCGACCAGGGACGGCGGCAGAACGACATAGTCGATCGTTCGCGATTCATTGCGGAAGCGGTATATCGCTTCGATCATCAGCTTAGGCGGCTCGACTCCGGCGATGACGATGTCGGTGATCATCTTGCGCAGATAGGCGTTCTTCTGATCGGCGAGGAAGCCGCGCTCGGTGAAGCCGGCGTCATTGGCGATCTGCCTGAATCGTGCGGCGTCGAATTTGCCGTCCGGGCCTTGGAAGACTTTTTCAGACGCGAGCAAGCGCTGGGCGGTCTCGTCGCTGACCGCCAGCTGTAGCTGACGCGCCTTTTGATCCAGCGCGACCTCGGTGACCAGGCGCTCCAAAATCTGCAGGTCCAGTCCCGACTGATGCGCCTCCTCATTGGTGATCGCGCGCCGCATCCGCTGCTGGATGCGGCGTAGCTCGTTTTGGTAGGCGCTGCGGTAGGCCTCGACGGAGACTTCGCCGCCCCCAACGCGGGCGAGGCGTTGCGTCGTCATGCCGCGAAAAACGTCCCCGACGCCCCAAATCGCGAAACTGACCACAATAACGCCCATGACCAGCGCCATGATGGCGCGGCCGATCCAGTTCTGCGAAGCGACGCGCAGGCCTTCTAACATGAGGGGTGCTTCCTTGGCAGCGTTCGGGCCGGCTCCCCGGCTTTTGGCGGCGGACTATAGGGAGCGCGCGGGCGCGTTGCAACGCGCCGAATTGGGACCAGCTTGGACCGCGGGCGCGTCGATCTGCGAGGTTGATTTTTTGTTTTAAAAGCCTGCAGTCTCCCCCCCGAGCTGAAGCCGCGCCTAGCGCTCCCGAAATCCGGGGCGAGCCGGGCCGCGCCTGCGCCGAACATGGGAGTCGACAATGGACGAAACCGCGGACGCCCTCGCCGAAGCCGGCTCAGCCGCTCCGGCGCCGAAAATCGAGGACGGGGCGGCGGTCATTCGCGGGGTCGAACATGGCGCGCGCGCACATGCGCCGCAACAGAATGTTCGCCGGTTGCGCGCCGATTCCGAGGCGATCCGCAAGGCGTTTGAATCGGGGGAATTTCCCTATAAGACGCGGCTCAGCGAAAAAGTCTATCTGCGGCACATGGCGCTGCTGCAGGTGGAGCTCCTGAAAGCGCAAAACTGGGTGAAGGAGACCGGCCAACGCATCGTCATGCTGTTTGAGGGGCGCGACGCGGCCGGGAAGGGCGGCACGATCAAGCGTTTCATGGAGCATCTCAATCCGCGCGGGGCGCGCGTGGTGGCGTTGGAAAAGCCATCCGAGCGCGAGCGCACCCAGTGGTATTTCCAGCGTTACATCCAGTATCTGCCCGCGGACAGCGAGATCGTTTTCTTTGACCGCTCCTGGTACAATCGCGCCGGCGTCGAGCGCGTGATGAATTTCTGCACCCCGAATGAATATCTCGACTTCATGCGCCAATGTCCCGAACTGGAGCGCATGTTCGTCAGCTCCGGCGTCCGCCTTTACAAATATTGGTTTTCGGTGACGCGCGAAGAGCAGCAGCGGCGGTTCCGGTCGCGCATGAACGATCCCCTGAAGCAGTGGAAACTGTCGCCGATCGATCGCGCTTCGATGAATAAATGGGACGATTACACCGAGGCGAAGGAGGCGATGTTCTTCTTCACCGACACGGCCGACGCGCCCTGGATCGTCATTAAGTCGGACGACAAGAAACGCGCGCGCCTTAATTGCATGCAGCACTTCTTGTCGAGCCTCGACTATCCGAATAAGGACGCCGGCGTCGTCCACGGACCCGATCCGCTCATCGTCGGCTCAAGCGCCCATGTCATCGGGCGCGACGAGCATATTTTGGGTAAGTCGCTGGCGATGGACGTCGAGAAAAAACGCAAGCGCTGACGTCTAAGGCGCCATAAATCCGACAGGCTTCTTAAATATGCATGCGCTCGCTGCGGGCGACGCGGGATGTCGAGCTATAGCTCATTAGGGCGCGGCTCAGCGCCGACAAGCGTCATCTTCAAAAAAATTTAACTATAAAGTTAAGGCCCCGCTTGCACTAGAGATGACGCTTGATTTATCAATGGGACGCTGAAGCTGGAAGAGGCGCGAGTGGAGCCCTTCCCCTTCCCCAAGGGCCCGAGACATGCGCTCGGTCGACTGAGCCCTGACAGCCATTCGGCGGCAAGACCGCCCTAACGAGCGCCCCAAAAAGGAAGTCCTATGCTGCGATCACTCGGTCTTGCAGGAATGATGACGGCTGTACTTTTTACGGCTCCAGCGCACGCCTTCGACGTCATGGCCCCGGACTACGGCGGACGCGTGGAGCAATATCAAGCCAGGCTAGCTCGGGCGGAGTCCCGAGGCGAGCCCATCCGCATCGGCCCCACGGAATGCGATTCCTCATGCACCCTCTATCTGGCGTCGCACAAATCCTGTGTTTCCGAAGGCGCAGTTTTCGGCTTCCATGCGCCTTGGTTCGGCGGGCCTGAGGGGGGCGTCATCGATCCGCGCATGACCGCGGTCTTCGCCGCGCATTACAAGCCTGCATTGCGCCGGGTCTTCATGGCCCACGTTTACAGCCACGGCAATCGCGCTCCCGGTCCGATGCTGCGCATCACCGGCCGTCAGCTGGCGGCCTACGGCTATCGCCTCTGCTAAGGTCAGGGTAGATCGACGGGCGCGGGGGCTCGATCGGACGATCGAAGCGCTCCGCGCTCATACCAACCCTTGCTCCGATTGACGATCCAGACGACGCTCAGCATCACTGGAACTTCGATCAGCACCCCGACGACAGTCGCGAGCGCGGCGCCGGACTCAAAGCCGAACAGGCTGATCGCCGCCGCGACCGCAAGTTCAAAGAAATTGCTTGCCCCGATCAGCGCCGACGGACCGGCGACGCAATGCGCCTCTCCCGCCGCGCGATTGAGGAGATAGGCCAGTCCCGCGTTGAAATAGACCTGGATCAATATCGGCGCCGCGAGCATGGCGATGATCGCCGGCTGGCGGATGATCTGTTCTCCCTGAAAACCGAAAAGCAGAACGAGCGTCGCGAGCAGCGCGATGAGCGATGCCGGGCCGACATGCGCGAGCGCCTGTGCGAGACGCTTTTCGCCGCCTGCCGCGAGCAGCCGCCTGCGCATGATCTGAGCGGCGATCACCGGAACGACGATATAGAGGACGACCGACAGGAACAGCGTGTTCCACGGCACGCTGATCGACGAAAGTCCAAGCAGCAAGCCCACGATCGGCGCGAAGGCGACGATCATGATCGAGTCGTTGAGCGCAACCTGGCTCAACGTGAAATGCGGTTCGCCTTTGGTGAGATTCGACCAGACGAAGACCATGGCGGTGCAGGGCGCGGCGGCGAGCAGAATGAGGCCGGCGATATAAGAATCGATCTGATCGGCCGGCAGATAGGGTCGAAACAGATAGCCGATAAAAGCCCATCCGAGCAGGGCCATCGAAAAAGGCTTCACGGCCCAGTTGACGACAAGCGTCACGCCGATGCCGCGCCAGTGACGCCCGACTTCAGCAAGCGCCGCGAAGTCGATTTTCATCAGCATCGGCGTGATCATCAGCCAGATCAGCGCGGCGACCGGCAGATTGACCTTTGCGATTTCGATCGCCCCGATCGCGTGAAACAGGCCGGGAAGGAAATGACCGAGAGCGACGCCGGCGACGATGCAGAGCGCGACCCAGAGTGAAAGATAGCGTTCGAAGATTGTCATGAGTTTACTCTGCCACGGCTTTCGGCGACGTTGCGCCTTCCATATCCCCGATCTGATGCAGGCGCTGGCTAAGCGCGAGCCTGTCGAGGCGATGCAGCGGAATCGCGCAGAACTGATCAATGCGATTGCGCAGATAGCGGAAGGCGGCGGCGAAAGCGCGCTGCTTGTCGATATCGCTTCCTTCAGCCGCCGCCGGATCTTCGATTCCCCAGTGGGCCGTCATTGGTTGACCGGGCCAAGCGGGGCAGATTTCACCCGCCGCGTCGTCGCAGACGGTGAAGACGAAATCCATGCGCGGTGCCTCCGGTCCAGCGAACTCGTCCCAACTCTTGGAGCGATAGCCCTCTGTCGGCAGGCCCATCGTCTCCAGCGTCTTGAGCGCGTAAGGATTGACCGCGCCCTTGGGGTGGCTGCCCGCCGAGAAGGCGTTGAAGCGGCCGGCGCCGCGGGCGCGCAGCAGCGCCTCGGCCATGATCGAACGCGCGCTGTTGCCGGTGCAGAGGAACAGCACGTTGTAGATCCTGTCAGTCATTGGCGAGGCTCACATTTGATGTGGGTGAGAGCGTCGGCTGTCGCGCATGCCGCGCCGCCGCAACAGTCTTCGGCGAGAAATCGCGCCAGCGCATCGAGCCGCGAAAGGTCCGCCCGATAGACGATGCTGCGGCCGTTGCGGGCGCTGACGACAAGCTTGGCCTGCGACAGGACGTTGAGATGGGCGGAGAGCGTGTTCTGCGGCACGCAGAGCGCGCGGGCGACATCGCCGGCCGGCAGACCTTTGGGCTCATGCCGCACGAGCAGCCGAAACGCTTCGAGCCGCGTGGGCTGAGCCAGCGCGGCGAGACAGGCGAGCGCCGTTTCTGTTTCCATAATTCCAGATATATCGAAATATATGACGGCGCAATGACGTCGCTCGCGGCTGCGCTCCAGGCGCATTGTTGGCTGATCTTTGCTCTGCTACCCAATTTGCAACGTCAGGAGCGCTTTGCATGACCCGCCGCCCGCTCGTCGCCGGAAATTGGAAAATGAACGGGCTGCGCGCCTCTCTCGCCGAAATCGAGGCGATGGGCGCCGCCTATGATGACGCGCTCCGCGCGCGCGCCGATTTGATTGTCTGCCCGCCGGCGACGTTGATGGCGCTCGCCGGGGATGTGGCGGCGCGCGCAGGCTTGGGACTTGGCGGCCAGGATTGCCACGCCGCGCCTGGCGGCGCCCACACCGGCGACATTTCCGCCGAGATGCTCAAAGACGCCGGCGCGTCTTATGTCATCGTCGGCCATAGCGAACGCCGTTCGGATCACGGCGAAACCGACGGCGACGTGCGGGCGAAGGCGGCGGCGGCCCTGCGCGCCGGGCTCACGCCGATCATTTGCGTCGGCGAGACGCGGCCCGAGCGTGATGCGGGCGACGCGCTGACCGTAGTGGGCGCCCAGATCGATGGCTCGCTTCCCGCCGATGCGCCAAGCCATATCGTCATCGCCTATGAGCCGGTCTGGGCGATCGGCACCGGCTTGACGCCGACGGTCGATGACGTCGCCGCGATGCACGCCTTCGCTCGCGAGCGGATCGAAGCCAGGCTTGGCCGTGGCAAGAGCGCGGAGGTTCGCATTCTCTATGGCGGCTCGGTAAAGCCGTCGAACGCGCGCGAACTGCTGCGCGTCGCGAATGTCGACGGCGCGCTCGTCGGCGGCGCCAGTCTGACGGCCAAGGATTTTATCGGCGTCGCCAGCGCTTATCGCTGAGCGAAGCTGGACAATCGGACCGATGCCGATAAAGTCCTCCGGTTGGAGGAGCTCAGGCTTTCTCGAAATTAATTGGATGAAGGGGACATGCCATGGACCCGAATGATTTTGGCGTCATCGAGTTCATCGACGCAGACCGCGTCTATCCCGGCTCGCGATTCAGCGAGGTTCGCGACGCGGTTTTCGCCAATCCCTATCAAAAGGTCTGGGGCGCGCCAGGAGAGTCGCCGCTCCCCTTCGTCATGCCGACCTTTGTCGACATGTTGCGCGTGCTCTGGAAGGGCAGGCACTATTTGACCGATGCCGCGAAACGATCGGTCGACGCGCGCAGCGATCTGAGGTGGGGACCGGACAAAAAGGGCTTCAGACGCATCGTCCATCCCTGGGGGGTCGTTCTGACCGGACTTTGGGAAATCACCGAAGACAGCGGCTACACCGGCTTTTTCCAGAAGGGCAGCAAGGCGCTCATCGTCGCCCGCTATTCCAACGGCGGCGCGGTGCAGCGCGGCAAACCGCGTGGGCAGGGCATCGCCGGCAAGCTTTTCCCGACAACCGACCCAAACCACCAGGAACCGTTGCAGACGGCGAATTTCTTCACGATCGACGACATCGTCGGCGCGTCGACGCGCTACGTCAACGATGTCGAATTCGTCAATGCGCCGAACGTCACTCTTTCGAATGATTGGGGAACGTCGCCGATCGTCATGACCGCCGGCGTCGTATTCACCATCATCGATAAGGACGCCACCCAGCGGCAGCTCCATGAAATCGCCGAGCTCGGCAAGCCTCGCGACCTTCCGACGCACGCGCCGCGTTTCATGCGCCTGACGCTCGCGCCGAACCATCCGCGAATTGAAGGAGAGGGATTGGATTCACGCGACGAATTGCTGGCGATGATGTTCGACAGGGGCGATCCCACGCCGAAGCGCAAAATCGTCTTCAACATCGACGTCACGGACGACGGCGAAGTGACGGGTCGCACTGGATTTAAGAAGGGAACGTTCCGCAATTGGCGGCGGATCGGCACGATAAGTTTCGACGACGCCGTCGCCTCATATAACGGCGACCGCGTCCTGCATTTCCATCATCCGAATTGGCGCATAGACCGCGACGATCCGGCGACTCGGTTCAGGCCGGCGCCGCAGGGCGGCGAAGCGGAGAAAGCCGAGGCGATGTAGGCTTGCCGCCTCGCCGACCGCCCGATATAAGCGCGGCGCCTGATTACTCCAACGACGAGGCGATGCGCTGCTATGGCGATCGAACGCACTTTTTCAATTCTCAAGCCCGACGCGACGAAGCGCAATCTCACCGGCAAGATCAACGCGCTGATCGAAGGCGCGGGCCTGCGCATCGTCGCCCAAAAGCGCATCCGCATGACGCGAGAGCAGGCGGAGACCTTTTACGCCGTGCATAAGGAGCGTCCCTTTTTCGGCGAGCTCGTCGACTTCATGATTTCCGAACCGGTTGTCGTGCAGGTGCTTGAGGGCGAAAACGCCATCGCGCGCTATCGCGAAGTCATGGGCGCGACCAATCCGGCGAACGCCGCTCCGGGGACGATTCGCAAGGAACATGCGCTGAGCGTCGGCGAGAATTCGGTGCATGGCTCCGACGCGCCGGAAACCGCGGCGGTGGAAATCGCCCAGTTCTTTTGCGGCAACGAGATCGTCGGCTGAGCGGGAACGCATGCCCGCGCCTGTCGTGGCGACGGCGCCGTATGGATCGGCCGGTCAAGCGGTCTCGGGGAAATACGCCTGCATGATCCGGTCTCGATAGGCGACGAGATTGGGTTTCGCCAGCGCAGCGTCCCGAACGGGGCCGTCGGCCATGGGCGCTAAGACCGAAGCCAAAAAGCCGAAGACGGTTGCGTCGGCGCCGCAGGGCGCGTCGCCGAACAGATAGGGTTTGTCGCCGATCAGCGTCGCCAGCGCGTCGATGTCGCGCACGCCGAGCGCATCGACTTCAGGCGTGCTGTGACGACCGATGCCTTGCGCCCATAAAGACTTGGCGATCCTGCGGCGGATGAACCATTTCGCCAGCGGGCGAATAATAGCGGGCGCGCTATCGAAAAACCGCGCCGGGCCGCGGTTAAAATTGGCGTCATCCATCCACCGCATGCGGACGACGATCCAATAGAAATGTTCCTCGCACATCTTCTCGACGCACCAGCCGACCGCCTTCTGTTCGTCGGAGAGATGCGCGTCGAAGTCCGTGCCGTATTTCTTTTCGATATGAAAACGGATGAAAGTCGAGTCGGCGACGATTTCGCCGTCGTCGTCGATGTAGGGCTGCTTGCCTTTCGGCGCCTTCGAGAATCCGCGACGGTCTTCGACATAGTCGAGGTCGGCCATCTTCAAAAGAACCATGGCCTTCATCACGAAAGGCGATGCGTCGGGCAGTCCGGCGACAGGCTGGAAGCAGTAAAGCGTGATCGTCATGCAATTCTCCGGGGCGCCGCTGTCAGGTCGGGAACGACAAGCGTTGCGTCATCCGACGCCGGCGCGCCGAGCACGCGATTGCCATCGATCCGCACGGCGTCCGACGCCACCAGCTGCAGCGCCATCGGATAGATAACGTGCTCCTGCGCGAGCACGCGCGCGGCGAGCGTTTGCGGCGTGTCGTCGTCGAGCACCGGCACGGCGGCTTGCGCCACGATGGGCCCTTCATCCATTTCTGGCGCGACAAAATGCACTGTGGCGCCGTGAATCTTTACGCCGTCGGCAAGCGCCCGCTGATGCGTGTCGAGCCCGCGATAGGAGGGAAGCAGGGCAGGGTGGATGTTGAGCATGCGTCCGCGCCAGAGCCCCACGAAACCAGGCGTGAACATGCGCATGAAGCCGGCGAGGCAGATAAATTCGATGCGATAGGTTTCGAGCACAAGTTGCAGCGACCGCTCGAATTCCTCGCGTCCTGCATAAATCTTGTGATCGACCGCGGCGGTCGCGACGCCCGCCGCCTTCGCTTTGGCGAGGCCGGGCGCGTCGGGGCGGTTCGAGAGGACAAGCGCGATGTCGGCCGGGAAGTTCCGGTCTTTGGCCGCGGCGATCAGCGCGTCCATGTTCGAGCCGCGCCCGGAAATCAGAATGGCGGTGCGCAATCGGCTCACAACGCCAGAGTTCCGCGTGCAACGACTCGCTCCGCGCCGTCCGTCTCGATGATTTCGCCGATGCGCAGGGGCTTCTCGCCAACGGCGCGCAACGCAGACTCCACCTCGCCGGCGGCCGGCTCGGACGCGACGACGGCCATGCCGATTCCGCAATTGAACGTGCGCAGCATCTCGCTCTGCGAGACGTCTCCCGTCTCCGCCAGCCAACGGAAAACCGGCGGAACGTCGAAAGCCGAGAGATCGAGCGAGACGCCAAGTCCGCTCGGCAGAACGCGCGGCAGATTGTCTGGAAACCCGCCGCCGGTGACATGGGCGAGGGCGACGATATGCGGAGTCGCCTTCAAGGCGGCGAGTAGGGGCTTTACGTAGATGCGCGTCGGCGTCAATAGCGCCTTCGCCAAATTGCGATCATGCGCGAAAGGCGCCGTGGCGTTCCACGCGAGTCCGGCGCGCTTCACGATGCCGCGCACCAGCGAGAAACCGTTGGAGTGGACGCCGGAGGAGGGAAGGCCGAAGACGATGTCGCCCGCACAGACATTTCGGGGCAGGAGGCGATTGCGCTCGACGGCGCCAACGGCGAATCCGGCGAGGTCATAGTCGCCGCGCGCATAGAGGCCCGGCATTTCAGCCGTCTCGCCGCCAAGCAGGGCGCAGCCGGCTTCGATGCAACCTGCGGCGATTCCCTTCACCACCGCGGCGGCGGCGCTTGGGTCGAGCTTTCCGGTTGCGTAGTAATCGAGGAAGAACAGCGGTTCGGCGCCCTGAACGATCAGGTCATTGACGCACATCGCGACGAGATCGATTCCGATCGTGTCGTTGAGACCGGATTCGATCGCGATCTTCACCTTGGTGCCGACGCCGTCGTTAGCCGCGACGAGCACGGGGTCGGAAAATCCCGCGGCCTTGAGGTCGAACACGCCGCCAAAGCCGCCGATCTCGCCGTCGGCGCCAGAGCGCCGCGTCGAACGCACGGCGGAACGGATCATGTCGACGAGCCTGTTGCCCGCGTCGATGTCGACGCCGGTTTCGGCATAAGTGAGACCCGTAACTTTATGCTGCATTTGATCCTTCGCCCGGCGCCCGGTGGGCGCCGGCGGTTAGATGGGCGCAAGCGGCGGGCGCTGTCAAATTCGGCGGGAAAGGCTACGCTGTTGTGCGTTTGCACAAATTCTTTCCCTGGCGCGCGTCATATTGAACGTCGCCGCGAAGGAGCGCCGACATGAAGTTTCGTTTCACCACTGACGATATCGCCGCCGCCCGCGACGCGGGCGCGATTGACGCCGCGGCATTCGAGCGGCTGTCGCAATTTCTGGCGTCGCGACAAGCGGCCCCCTCGGAAGCCGCGCCCCAGACGCCGCGCTATGACGTGGTCAATATGCTTTGGTATGCGGGCGCGCTCATCGTGCTCAGCGCCATGGGCCTGTTCTCGACGACGGCATTTGGCCTTTGGGGCGAAAAGGCGCTGCTCGTCACCGCGATCGTCTACGCCGTACTATTCACGTCGGCCGGCGCCTATCTTTGGCGCAAGCGCGGCCTGCGCACGCCGGGCGGCCTGCTCATCGCCTGCGCGGTCGGAATGACGCCTCTCGCGATCTTTGCACTTCAATCGATGTTTGGCGTCAACCCAGCTGGCGAGGCGCGCCCCTATGGCGACTTTTACGTTTGGGTCAAATCGAGCTGGCTTCCCATGGAGATTGGAACGATCGCCGCGGCAGGCGTCGCCCTGCTCGCCTTTCCCTTCCCCTTCCTCGTGATGATCATCGCTTTCTCGCTCTGGTTCATGTCGATGGATCTGACGCCTTGGTTGATGGGCGTCCAGGAGTTTTCGTGGGATCAGCGCGCGACGGTCAGCATGTATTTCGGCCTCGCCGTGCTTGCCGTCGCTTGGCTGGTCGATCTCAAGCGCTGGCGCGACGGCGATTTCGCCTTCTGGCTGCATCTATTCGGCCTGATGGCCTTTTGGGGCGGGCTGACGGCGCAGCACAGCGGCAGCGAACTTGGCAAGGCGCTCTATTGCGCCATCAATGTCGCGTTGATTTTCCTGTCGCTCTTCCTGATGCGCCGCGTCTATGCGGTGTTCGGCGCGATCGGGGTCACGACCTATCTCGGCTATCTCGCCAGCAGCGTTTTCCAGGATTCGATCCTTTTCCCCTTTGCGCTTTCTGGAATCGGCGTTCTGCTGATCGTCTTCGGACTCTTGTTCCATCGCTATGGGGCCGCGATCGGCGCGACGATCGGCGATTTGTTGCCGGCGCATTTGCGCGGACTGCGTCCTGCCCATGCGCGCGAACAGACGTAAGCCTGGACCAGGCGCTGACGCCCCTGGCGCGGCAGGCCAACGGATTGATTGCGTTTTAGGCGGGTGCGGACTATATAGGCGGCATCCCAACATGGACGGCGGTTCTGTGGGTCGCTAGCGCCAGGCGGCGCGGCGCCGGACGCCGCCGCTGTGTCTCGATCGAGGAGTTTCCAAGATGGGCAACGCCCCGCTGATGCCGAAGGCCACGGCCGTGTGGCTCGTCGAAAATACGTCGCTGACCTTCGATCAGATCGCCGATTTCTGCAAATTACATCCCCTCGAGGTGAAAGGCATCGCCGACGGCGAAGTCGCCGCCGGCATTCGCGGCCACGATCCGATCACCTCTGGTCAGCTTACGCGCGAAGAAATCGAAAAGGCGGAGAGAAACCCCGACCATCGTCTACATCTCTCGGTTTCGAAAGTGGTCGTGCCGGAGGTCAAGAAGGCGCGCGGTCCACGCTATACGCCGCTGTCGCGCCGTCAGGATCGTCCGAACGCCATTTTGTGGCTCGTGCGCAATCACCCCGAGTTGAAGGACGCCCAGATCATGCGTCTTGTCGGCACCACAAAGACGACCCTGAAGGCGATCCGCGACCGCACGCATTGGAATTCCGGGGCGCTGACGCCGATGGACCCGGTGACCCTCGGACTTTGCTCGCAAATCGAACTCGACTTCGAGGTCAACCGTGCGGCGAAGGACAAGCCGCCGGTCGAGGATCATGGACAGACCCTGGTTCCCGCGAGCGTCACCACGAGTCCGCGGGCCGAACCGGCGACGACCGAGGATGTCTTCGGCAAGGCCAAACCAGCGGCGCCCGCGGATGAGGAAGACAATTTCGACGCCGATCGCGTGTTCAGCCGGCTGAAAGACGTCGATTTCGGCGAGTGACGAACCGCTGACGACCAAGATTGATCAAGCGCAGGCGGGCGCGTAATTCTTGCATCGAGAGCGTAACATTCACTGCGTGTGTCGCGTCGGCGAGCATCGGTTTTGCTGCGACCGCTTTCGCGCCCGGCGAACATTTGGATCCCTCGGATGACCGACTCGCCTTATGATCGCGACCTCGAACGAAATCCCGCGAATTTTCAGCCGCTGACGCCGATCACCTTCCTGGAGCGAGCGGCGGCCGTTTTTCCCGAACGCATCGCCATCATTCACGGTCCGCTGCGGCGAAATTATCGGGAGTTTTACGCGCGCAGCCGGCGGCTCGCGAGCGCTCTCGAAAAGGCTGGCCTTGGTCGTGGCGACACGATTTCCGTCATGCTCGCCAACACGCCGGCGATGCTCGAATGCCATTACGGCGTTCCGATGATGGGCGGCGTGCTGAACACGCTGAATACGCGGCTCGACGCTGCGATCCTCGCCTTCACCCTCGATCACGCCGAGACCAAGGCGCTGATCGTCGATCGGGAATTCTCTAGCGTCATTCGCGAGGCGCTTTCGCTCGCCAAAACGAAGCCCCTGATGATCGACTATGTCGATCCGGAATATGACGGGCCCGGCGAGCGGTTGGGCTCCGTCGACTACGAAGACTTCCTGCTCTCCGGCGCCGCCGACCGCCAATGGTCGCCGCCACGCGACGAATGGGACGCGATCTCGCTCAATTACACTTCAGGCACGACGGGCGATCCCAAGGGTGTCGTCTACCATCATCGCGGCGCCTATCTGACCGCGCTCGGCAATGTGCTCACCGGCGACATGGGCCGCCATCCGGTCTATCTGTGGACACTGCCGATGTTCCATTGCAACGGCTGGTGCTTCCCCTGGTCGATTTCGGTCAACGCCGGCACGCATGTCTGTCTGCGGCTGGTGCGGGCGGGTCAAATCTATGAGCTGATGGCCGAACATGGGGTCACGCATCTCTGCGGCGCGCCGATTGTCATGTCGACGCTGCTCAACGCCAGCGAATCGGAAAGACGCCCGTTGAAGCGAACCGCGCGCTTCTTCACCGCCGCCGCGCCGCCGCCGCAGTCGGTGCTCGCGGGCATGAAGGCCGCCGGCTTCGACGTCACGCATCTCTACGGATTGACCGAAACTTACGGTCCCGCCGCGGTCAATGAATGGCAGGAGCACTGGGATTCGCTCGACGGCGGCGCGCAAGCGCAGCTTAAGGCGCGTCAGGGCGTGCGCTATCTCGTTCTCGAAGATCTCGACGTGATCGACCCCGACACGATGCAGCCTGCGCCGCGCGACGGCGCGACGATGGGCGAGGTCATGTTTCGCGGCAATGTGGTCATGAAAGGCTATCTGAAAAACAAGGGCGCTACGGACAAAGCCTTCCACGGCGGCTGGTTCCATTCAGGCGATTTGGGCGTGCGCCACCCCGACGGCTATATCCAGCTCAAGGATCGCTCGAAGGACATCATCATTTCAGGCGGCGAGAACATTTCCTCGATCGAGGTCGAGGACGCACTGTTTCGCCATCCAAAGGTGCGCGCCGCGGCGGTCGTCGCCGCCCCCGACGACAAATGGGGCGAAACCCCTTGCGCCTTCGTCGAGCTTAAGGACGGCGAAGAGGCGACCGCGGAGGAACTGATCGACTGGTCGCGTCAGCATTTGGCGCATTTCAAATGCCCGCGCCACGTGGTCTTTTGCGAACTGCCGAAGACCTCGACGGGGAAAATACGCAAATATGTTCTGCGCGAGCGCGCACGAGAAATCTGGCCGGCGAGCGCGACCACGGCGTCCCTGTAGATCGCGCTGAAAACTTGGCGCGCCGAATAGAAAAAGCAGCATCAAAAACAGAGAAGCCAGCAGTCGCTGAGACTGCCGGCTTCGCGTCGGGGAGGGCGGAAGGCCGAAACTTTCCGCGCCCCGCTATTCGTTTATATTAGAAGAACAGGCCGAGGCAGCCGCCCGCAAGACCGCCGACGACAGCAGCCGCGACCGTGTTGGCGATGCCGCCAAGCGCGATGGACGCGAGGCCGCCGAGAATGACCGCGCCGATGCCAGCGAAAACGTAGGTGTTCGTGGTGATTTCGAGTTCTTTCTGAGCCATTGTTCACTCCTCTTAATTTTCGTTCCCTGAGTCACGCCTTGTTCGGCGGCGCGTTCCCATCCAATGGGGGCGCGTCATTTCGACGCAGGGGGAGATTAGCATAAGTTGGCGCTGAGTCAATCGCGCATGAGCTATGATTCATTATTTGTAATTATTTGATATATAATGATATTCTACAGCGACATGGGTTTCTCGGCCCATTGCGGACAGAAACTTTTCCGCATGTAGCGCCTTCCTCGACGGCTCCTCGATCACGGAACGCCCAACCAAATTCGTCTTCATCGAAAACGGACGCTATACCCGCTGCCGATGACCAAAAAGAACGCTGACGTCGCCTCCGCCGATCCCGTGGTTCGCAAACCGGATCGCGGTCTTAGGGCCACTCTCGCTCCTCTTCGACCCCTGCTGCCCTATGCGCTACGCTACAAGCGAACGATAGTTTTCGCCTTTATCGCGCTGCTCGTGGCCGCGGGCGCGACGCTCACTCTGCCGTTC
Organism: Alphaproteobacteria bacterium; assembly: GCA_016869435.1. Classification (GTDB taxonomy): domain Bacteria; phylum Pseudomonadota; class Alphaproteobacteria; order Rhizobiales; family Beijerinckiaceae; genus Methylocystis. The sequence continues at coordinate 36,762 of VGEB01000011.1, forward strand.
GCCGTGCGCGGCATGATTGATCATGGCTTTTCCGCCGACAGCGCCGGCGCGGTGAACGCCTACTTCGGCGCGATGATCGCGGTCGCCGCAACGCTCGCGGCGGCTTCCGCCACCCGCTACTATTTCGTCATGACGCTTGGCGAGCGCGTCGTCGCCGATCTGCGCGCCGATCTCTTCAAACATCTAACGACGCTCGACGCCGCCTTTTACGACACCGCGAAGACGGGCGAGCTTCTCTCGCGGCTGACGGCGGATACGACGCAGCTGAAATCTGCGTTCGGCTCGTCGGCGTCTGTTGCGCTGCGCAATCTCTTCATGTTCTTCGGCGCGGTCGTGATGATGGTCGCAACGAGCCCCAAGCTCGCGGGTTTGGCGCTTGCGGCGATCCCGATCATCGTATTGCCGCTTATCGGTTCCGGGCGGGCGGTGCGCCGACGCTCGCGTCACGCGCAGGACACGCTGGCCCACGCCTCGGCCTATGCCGGCGAAAATCTCTCGGCCGTGCGCGCGATGCAGGCCAATGGCGCGCAGGCCTATACGACGGGGCGTTTCACGCGCGCGGTGGAAGACGCCTATGACGCCGCGCAGGCTGCGACGCTGCTTCGCGCCTTCGTGACCGCCGGCGCCATTCTCGTCGTGTTCACCAGCGTCGTCGGCGTGCTGTGGCTCGGCGCGCAGGACGTGCTCGCCGGGCGCATGACGTCCGGCGTGCTTTCGCAGTTCGTCCTCTATGCCGTGCTCGGCGCCAGTTCATTGGGCGAACTCTCGCAGACCTGGAGCGAACTTTCCGCCGCCGCCGGCGCTGCAGGGCGCATCGCCGACATCCTCGCCGTCGAGCCGCGCATCGTCGCGCCGCCACGGCCGGTTCCGCCGCCGGCGCGCTGGCAAGGACGCATCGCCTTCGATCATGTGCGCTTCGCCTATCCGACCGCGCCGGAAAGGCCCGCCTTGCAGAATTTCTCGCTCATCGTCGAGCCTGGCGAGCGGGTCGCGCTCGTCGGACCTTCGGGCGCGGGCAAATCGACGACCTTTGCGCTGCTCCTTCGCTTTTACGATGTCGATTCGGGCGCCATCACGCTCGACGGCGTCGACCTGCGCGACCTCGATCCGGCGGCGCTGCGCAGGGCGATCGCGCTTGCGCCACAAGATCCAGTGATTTTCGGGCTCTCAGTGGCCGAGAATATCGCCTACGGCCGCGAGGAGGCGTCGAGCGAAAAGATCGTCGCCGCGGCGAAGCGCGCCCAGGCGCATGAATTCATCATGGCGCTGCCGATGGGCTACGACACGCTGCTGGGCGAGCGCGGCATCACGCTCTCGGGCGGCCAGCGCCAGCGTCTCGCCATCGCGCGCGCAATATTGGCCGACGCGCCGGTGCTGCTCCTCGACGAGGCGACCTCGGCGCTCGATGCGGAGAACGAGGCCTTGGTGCAGGCGGCGCTGCACGACGTCATGCAGGGCCGCACGAGTCTTGTGATCGCCCATCGTCTGGCGACTGTGCTCGAAGCCAACCGGATCGTCGTCATCGACGAAGGGCGCATCGTGGAGCAGGGGACGCATGCGAGCCTGATCGCTGCGGGCGGCCTTTACGCGCGGCTGGCGAAATTGCAGTTCGACACCAACCGCGCCGGCGCCGCTGCCTGAGGACGCTTAACGGCCGGGCTGAGTTTCCGAATCACGCGTCGCCGAGGCGATGCTATGGCGTAGCTGCGGCGAAGGCGCCGAGTCGTCGAAGTCCTTCATGACTTTGAGACGCAAGATCGACCCGAGATATTTTACATATTCCTTGCCGATGAAGCGTGCGACGCGCAGATCGCTGGCCCAGTCGGCCACATCAATATGTTCGCTGACGACCGGAAATGGAAAAAGCTCGACATTTGGCAAAGCTGCCGAGATTTCGACGATGGCGCGCGGCATATGATAATTCGAGGTGACGACGATGAGCGTGCGGGTGATGTTGTGCTCGCGCGCCCAATCGCGCGTTTCTTTAGCGTTTCCCGCAGTGTCGAGCGCCTGATAGCCTAGATCGACGCAGCATTCGAAAAGTTCGCGCGACATCGGCAATATTTTCGCGATGACGGCGCTGCGCGTGGCGCGATTGACGCCGGTGATGAGCATCCGGTGCGCCTGCCCGCTCGCCAGCAGGGTCGCGGCGTCGAGCACGCGGTCCGAGCCGCCGGTCAGCGCCACAACCCCCTCCGCCGGCGCCGGAATGGGAAACTCCTCGCGCGGCAGCGACAGTGCGAAGACGGCAAAACCGATCAGGAACGCCGCGCCGAGAAAAGCGCCGCCGACGCCGATCCCGTACACGACCTTGCGGACGGCGCTCAACCCGTTCTTTGCGCCCTCGCGCAGGGGGGTCGTCAATTCTGAGGATCCTTCGCCCATGCTATTGAACGCGCGACGCGCGATTCTGATGCGACTATAAGCCGATTTTGGCGCCAATGTTATTGGCGCCGGCTTAGCCGAGACGCCGCAGGTGGCGCAGCACAATATATCGCGACAGATATCCGGTCAGCGCCGCGACGCCGCCCGAAAGCAGCAGGATTGCAAGGAAACCGCTGACGCCAAGCGAGAAATCGCCGAACATCGCTTCCATCTGTTCGCCGCCGCCGGTCGTACGCCATCGCCGGGCGAGAAACTGCGCCAAGACGAAAAAGGCCACCGCTCCGCCTCCGCCCATCAGCGCGCCGCGCAAGCCAAGCGCCATGAAGCGGCGCTGAAATTCCCGGGCAATGAAGGCGTCGGCGGCGCCTACCATATGCAGCACCTCGACGATCTCGCGATTGGTCGCGACCGCTGCGCGGGTCGCCGACGTCACGGCGACGGCCATGGCCGCCAGAATCAAAACGAAGACCAGGGCGGCGGTGGCGACGGCGGCACGGGCCATGTCGCCGAGACGCTCGATAAACACATGGTGATCGTCGAGCACGGCGTTGGGAACGACGCGCTCGAGCTCCACGCGCAACCTATCGATATCCACGCGATTTTCGGCGTCGAGCTTTAAGACGATCATGCGGGGCGTCGGAAGCTCGGAAAGGTCCAAGCCCTCGCCGAGCCAAGGCTTCAGCAACGCCTCCGATTCGGACTGGGCGTAGATTCGCGCCTCCAGGACGCCTGGCGTTCGCCGCATCGCCTCCGCAGCCGTCAGGACGTCAGCCTCAATGTCGCGGCCGGCCGTCGGCCGCACCTGCACGGTCGCCTCGCGCGCGATATCGCTGCGCCATTCGACGCTGGCGTCGGCGACCAGAATGGCGACGTTGGCGGCGAGCGCGGCGAGAAAGGTCATGATCGCAATGACGATCACGACCGAGCGGCCGGCGACGGAATCCGCTGGCACCAGCGCGCTTTTCGCCGGAATTTCTTCGGCGCCTTCGTCGATGTCGGACGCATCCTGGCGGGTCGGGGACCAAAATCGCATCACGGTCATCTTCCGCCTATTCGAAAATGTGAAGCCGGCCGTCGGCGAGCACCAGACGCCGCGCTTCCTCATACTGATCCATCAAGGTCAAGTCATGGGTCGCGATGATGACGGCGGTTCCGGATTTGTGAAGCTCGATAAACAGGCGCAAAATCCGCCGCGCCAGCGTCGGGTCGACATTGCCTGTCGGTTCGTCGGCAAGCAGCAGTTTGGGTTGCGATATCAGCGCGCGGGCGATCGCGGCGCGCTGTTTTTCGCCGCCCGAAAGGATCGTCGGGACCGCATGCGCGCGTTCCCCAAGGCCGACCCAGCGCAGGAGTTCGATCACCTCGCCGCGATAGCTCCACTCTTCGCGGCCGAGCACGCGCAAGGGCAGAGCGACGTTCTCGTAAACCGTCAGATGGTCCAGAAGGCGGAAATCCTGGAAGACGACGCCGATCCCCCGGCGCGTTTCGGCGACGTCCTCGTTGCTGAGCGCCGCCGTGTCCTTGCCGAAAATGTTGATCAGTCCGCGCGTCGGCCGCAGCGTCATGATGATGAGGCGCATCAGGCTGGTCTTGCCGGCCCCGGATGGGCCGGTCAGGAACTGGAAAGAGCGCGGGGCAACATGGAAATTGATGTCGCGGAGGGTTTCTGCGCCGACGCCATACCGCAAGCCGACGTTCTCAAAGGTCAACACGAAGCCCTCGCTCCCAAAGATTCGAATGACGCTCGAGACGCTGGCGCGGAAAGAAACAATAGCAGTTCTTCCCTGCCTATAGCCACAATCGCCTTGCCGATTGCTTACGCCGGAACGGCTTTGCGCGGCGCACAATCGGCGCCGCCCGAACGGTCGCGCTTGGCGACAGCATTGGCTCGCTGAGTTCGACCGGCCTGCCGCTTCACGATTCCGCCAACGGCAGGACGAAGCTGAAGACGGCGCCGCCGCCCGGGTTGGGCTCCGCCCAGATCTTCCCCTTGTGCGCTTCGATAATCGAACGCGATATCGAGAGCCCGACGCCAAGGCCATGCGGCTTCGTCGTTGCGAACTGCTCGAAGAGTCTGGCTTTGACCTCGTCGGACAGGCCTGGACCGGTATCGGCGACGTCGGCCCGAATGAGATTGCCTTCGACCAGCCGGGTTGCGACCCTCATTTCTCGACGCTCGCAGCTCTGCATCGCTTCGATGGCATTACGCTTCAGATTGACGACCACCTGTTGGATCTGAACCTTGTTGATCACGACCATGTCCGGCGAGGCGGCGAGGTCGATCGTCGTTTTGACGTTATGCTGCCTGGCGAGCGCGTCGGTGAACTCACAGGCGGTTTGAATGACGGCGTTCAAATTTTGCCTGGATTTCGCTGTCTCTCCGCGGGCGATAAACTGTCGAAGATTGTCCATGATTTCCGAAGCGCGGAAGATTTTGCGCGTCGGCGCTGTCCAGCATCTCGGCAATTTTCTCGACGGAAGGGTTTTGTTCCTTGAGATGGCGGCGGGCAAAGTTGAGATATGCGCTGATCGCTGCCAGGGGCTGCTTGAGCTCATGCGCCAGTCCGGCCGTCATATTTTCAATCAGGTCAAGCCGGTTCGCCTGGAGCTCATGAACCCCCTGCTCAAAGCGGAGTCGCCGGCTGAGATCGCGGATCAACCCAACAAAAAGCCGCTCGCCGTCGCAGACGACTTCGCTGACCCCAAGCTCCATCGGAAAGATGGACCCGTTCTTGCGCAAGCCGTCGATGCGCCGGCGAACGCTGGGCGCTCCGGGGACGAGACAATCACGAAAGCTGCGATCGCATTCGGGCGTCAGCATCCCGAAGTCCCGGCCGATGACCTCGTCCGGCGCATAACCGAATAACGCCGCCGCTTCCGCGTTCATCGAGCGGACCGTCCCGCGCTCGTCGAGCGCGACGATTCCGTCGAAAGCGGCCTCCATCATTGCGCTGAGACCAGGGCGTCGTTCGCCTTCCGCCGCGCTCGGCGCCAAAGGCGATTCAGGAAGCCCGAGGGAACGCATACACTGCCCCAGGGGCGCGCGGCACGCGCCACGCGCTCCCATCTCGCCTTAGCTAGGCGCTTGGGAGACAAGATCAAGCCTTGAGCGGCGGCCGGCATTTGCAACCCCCGACAAATAGCCTAAGCAAACGCCATGTCGTCTCCCCAAGCTCCAGCGCCGCTGCTCTTTTACAACGCCCGGCTGATCGACCCCGCCTCCGGACGGGAAGCGCGGGGCGGCCTCGTGATGCAAAACGGCGCCATCGCGGAACTCGGCGACTCCGTGAGACCGGACGATGCTCCGGAAGGCGCGCGCGTCATCGACTGCGCGGGCGACATCGTCTCGCCAGGTCTCATCGACATGCAGGCTTTCGTCGGCGAGCCGGGGGCCGAGCATCGCGAAACCATCGCGAGCGCGACTCATGCCGCCGCGGCGGGCGGGGTGACGACTCTTGTCTCGACTGCGGCGACGCTGCCGCCGGTCGACGATCCCGCCGTCGTCGATTTCGTTCTACGCCGCGCGCGCGACACCGGCCGCGTCCGCGTTGCGCCAATGGCGGCGCTCACCAGGGGCCGCGAGGGCAAGGAAATCGCCGAATTCGGCCTGCTTCAGCAGGCGGGCGCCGTGGCGTTCTGCGATGGCGCGCGCTCGGTCAGAAATGCGCTCGTCATGCGCCGGGCGCTCACTTACGCACGCGATTTTGACGCGCTGGTCGTCCATTTCGCCGAGGACCCGGATCTCGGCGCCGGCGTCATGAACGAGGGTGAATTCGCGCACCGCCTCGGCCTCTCCGGCGCGCCGCGCGAGGCCGAGGCGATCATGCTCGACCGCGACCTGAGGCTCGTGGCCTTGACGGGCGCGCGCTACCACTCCGCGATCGTGACGACGACATTGTCGCTCGACGCCCTGCGAAGAGCCAAGGACGCGGGCTTGGCCGTGACCTGCGGCGCCTCGATCAACCATCTGACGCTCAACGAGAACGACATCGGCGACTATCGCACCTTTCTCAAACTGAGGCCGCCGCTGCGCCATGAGGACGAGCGCAAGGCGCTCGTCGGCGCGCTCAGCGAAGGCCTCATCGACGTGATCGTCTCCGACCATGATCCTCAGGACGTGGAAACGAAACGCCTGCCATTCGCCGAAGCCGAATATGGCGCGATCGGCGTCGAGACGATGCTCGCGGCCGGACTTCGACTCGTGCATTCGGGCGACGTGACGCTCACGCGCCTGCTCGACGCGATGGTTACGCGCCCGGCGGCAATTTTAGGCTTGCCGCAAGGCAGGCTGCAAAAGGGCGCGCCAGCCGACATTGTGCGCTTCGACCCCGACGCGCCTTTCGTGGTCGAGCCCGCGGCCTTGCATTCGCGCTGTAAGAACACGCCGTTCGACGGCGCGCTGCTGCAGGGCCTGGTCAAAGCGACCGTCGTCGCGGGCGACATCGTTTACGAAGGATAACTCTGAGCGTTGCGCCGCCTGACCTCAACAGGCCGCGGCGTTTCTATGAAGGCGTCCTCAGCTCAGAGCCGATCACGAGCCGGTGTCGCGCGTTCAGCGCCTCCATGCTGAGCCAGACGGCGGCTCCAGCCCCAATGAAATGAGCAAGTAACAAGTTAAAGTTCGCCATTAAGATGAAGACGTCGAGGGCGCGCACGATTCTGTCCGGATCGGTGATTGCAATCCCCGGAGGCTGCGAAACGGTCTTGGCGACAAGCAGGGCGATGCTCAAACCGACGCCGATGAACGATACGACGGCGCCGAAAACGTTAATGAGCGAACCCACTCCGAGAAACCATAATGCTGTGGGCTGATCGGCGGTAAGCACCCTCACCGGATCGCTGATCAGGCGCTCGGACGCGATGGTCGAAAAAAAGTCGAGGAAGAGCGACGCGAACAACAGGCCAAGCCCGAAATATCCCCAGTGGAGCGGATCGCTGACCCAAATTGTCGAACTGATCGACTGGCCGACGGAGCCAAAGGCGAGGAGCGGCGCGGTCAGGAACGCCAGAACGAAATCGAGCCAGAACCCGATCCAACCCGCGAGGCGGATACGACGCGCTAGATCCTGCCCGATCAGGGCTGATTGCGGCGACAAGGCGCGAGCGTCGCTCGCCGGCGCGGTTGAGACCAGCGCGGTGGAAGTTGTCCGCCGCGCCGGTCCGACCCGAACGACGAGGCCGAGATAGGCGATCAACGCCGCCGGGAGCATGACGGCGGCGATCTGGTTCGCTGCGCGGGCGACGCCGGCCAAGGTCTGATCCGCCAGAGCCGGCGATCCACCCGAAATACCTATGACCTCCAGTGAGGCGCCGTTGAAAATCGCCTCGAATCCGCTGCTGACGATAAGAAGGCCAGCCGCCGCATAGAGGAACTGACGCATCGGATAGGCGAGAAGGCGCCGCCACGCGGGTCCGGCGCTGAAGGGGTAATTTGGAAAGGCCGCGCGCAACAGATATTGCGCGCCAAGCAAAATGACGAGGAGGGCGGCGAAGTTCAGCGAGAGATTTGTGAGCGGACCGGCAAACGACGGCTCCCACAGCCGCAGTCCCCATGCGCCGAGCGTAAGCATGGCGAAGAGCGCAGCGAACGCCCAGTCGACCGGATCATCGAAAAAATCATACGCCAATTGATGAAGCCGCATCTGGCGCCCCGCAATGGAGCCAATTGGCGCATTGGGCGGGGTTTTCAACGTGCGGCGCTTCAGCCATGATCGCGCTGTCGCCTCTTGCCGACTGCGCGAGCGACGCTTTATCAATTTGCGATTATTTCCTTAAGAGGAGCGACTTTGATGAAAACGTTTTTCGCCACAACCGCCTTTCTCGTTGCGTTATCGCTGTGTTCGAGCGCTTTCGCGCAAGTCCCGAGCTTCCCCAAAGACGAACCCTACGCCAAGGCGCGCAAGCACCTCTTGAAAAAAGGCTGGAAGCCTGTCCATGAGCCCGAGCCAGGGTTCGTTTGTCAGAAGGACGATCCGCGCTGCAAAGGACGGCCAGAAACGGTCAGTTGCGCGGGAACGGGATTGGCCAACTGCATTTTCCGCTGGAAACGGAAGGGCGTCGTGATCAACGTCCTCACGGTGGGCGAAACGAAGCCCGTGATTACGGAAGTGACCTGTCATTCCGGCTGCAATTAACCGCTACGAAAATTCTTGCGGGGCCGAAGCTCCTGTCGACGGCGCGACCCCGCCACTTGAAGAATTCCGCCAATAGCCTTAAAGCCTCGCCCCGCGCCGGGCGAGGGCTCGCAATCATGCGGAACAGGGATCATGGCCAAGGAAAAGTTTTCACGCACGAAGCCGCACTGCAACATTGGGACGATTGGACATGTCGACCATGGCAAGACGTCTTTGACGGCGGCGATCACGAAAGTGTTGGCGGAGACCGGCGGCGCGACGTTTACGGCCTATGACCAGATCGACAAGGCGCCGGAGGAGAAGGCGCGCGGCATCACCATTTCGACGGCGCATGTCGAATATGAGACGAAGAACCGCCACTACGCCCATGTCGACTGCCCCGGCCACGCCGACTATGTGAAGAATATGATCACCGGCGCGGCGCAGATGGACGGCGCGATCCTGGTGGTCTCGGCCGCCGACGGGCCGATGCCGCAGACCCGCGAGCATATTCTGCTCGCCCGCCAGGTCGGCGTGCCGGCGCTGGTGGTGTTTTTGAACAAGGTCGACATGGTCGACGATCCGGAGCTTCTGGAGCTCGTCGAGCTCGAAGTGCGCGAGCTGCTCAGCAAGTATGAGTTCCCCGGCGACGACATTCCGATCGTCAAGGGTTCGGCGCTCTGCGCGCTCGAGGGCAAGAGCCCCGAGCTCGGCCATGACGCGATCCTGAAGCTGATGGCCGAGGTCGACCGCTATATTCCGCAGCCGGAGCGGCCGAAGGATCAGCCGTTCCTGATGCCGGTCGAGGACGTGTTCTCGATTTCGGGCCGCGGCACGGTGGTGACGGGACGCATCGAGCGCGGCGTGGTGAAGGTTGGCGAGGAAGTCGAGATCGTCGGCATCCGTCCGACGACGAAGACGACGGTGACCGGCGTCGAGATGTTCAGGAAGCTTTTGGATCAGGGCGAGGCGGGCGACAATGTCGGCTGCCTGCTGCGCGGCACCAAGCGCGAGGACGTGGAGCGCGGCCAGGTTCTGTGCAAGCCGGGTTCGGTGAAGCCGCACACCAAGTTCAAGG
>VGEB01000012.1 GCA_016869435.1 Alphaproteobacteria bacterium
GCTGCTGCTTGGTTTCACCAACGCCTACATCCTTGGCGCGGTAGGAATCGCCGTCTTCTTTTCGGTCTTGATCGGCCTTTATCTGTGGTGGCCGCTCAATGGAAATTGGCGTCAGGGCCTCAAGATCAAATGGGGCGCGACGCCCGAGCGGGTCGCTTTCGATATTCACCGGACGGTGGGCGCATATTATGCGGCGATCTTCCTTGTCATGATCGCCACTGGCGTCGGCATGATCTTCAAGCCGGCGACGCGCTCCGCCGTGACGCTCTTCTCGCAGGTGCGTCCCGATCCTGAGTTCGGGAAGTCGACGCCGATACCCGGCAAGGCGTCGATCGACATCGAGGAAGCCGTCGCCGCCGCCAACAGCGTATTCCCCGATGGGAAGCTTCACTGGATCTTGCTTCCGAGCGGACCGGACGCTGTCTATGTCGTCGGGAAGCGTGACTTCGGCGAACCGAACAAGACAATCACCTTCAGAAATGTGGGCGTCGACCAATACAGCGGCCAAATCCGGCATGTGCAGGACCGCAACACATACACAGCCGGCGAGAAATTCATGGAATGGCAGTTCCCGCTGCACAGCGGAGAAGCCTTTGGCGAGTTTGGACGCCCCTTCATCCTGCTTATAGGGCTCGGCCCGCTCATCCTCTATGTGTCGGGATTTCTGCGATGGCGGCACAAGGCTCGCGCGCGCAGGGCGTAACGCCGCGCTGCAAGCAGGCGCATGGCCACGAGACCAGAGCGTTGAGAAGATCAAGCTCGATTCCCGGGCAGGGCGCTCCGGTTTGCGGCGACGCCGGCTATTGGTTGATCAACTGCGCGTTCGACTGGGGTTTGGCGACCACGTTGATGTTCCAGGAGCCGCTCGCGAGAAAACCGTCCACGGAAATTGCCCGATAGCGGACGGTGTAGGATCCTTGCGCCAAAGGTTGGACGCTTGCAAATACATGGGTCTGGTCGGCTGCGTCGACCTTGGGGTCGCGATTGTCGACGCGCACGCCATTCGCATCGATCACGGCCAGCGCCAACATGTTGTCTCGAATCGCTGAATCGTACCAGATTTCAACTTTCGCGAGGCCCTCAACCGCCGTAGCGCCCTGCTCCGGCACAGTCCTTGTCATCACCGCATGCGCGATTTTCAGCCCCTGTTTCTTCCGCGACGCGGAAAGTCGGTCGATCGTGGACAAATCCATTGCTCGCGCCAAGGCTGGAGCGTCGGCCTTCGCGATCCGGAAATCTCCTTCATGCGCGACAGCAATGTGCCATGCGCCGCCGACAATGGCTGGCGCACCGAGCCCGGAAAGGAGCGCTTTGCGACATGTTCTCAGCATTTTGCAGTTCCGCCGCCGCGCGGTATGCTAATCTGATATATTTATCATACTTCGTTAGAGGATGGAACGCAACCGCCCGTTAGCGACCGATTCATTGCCGCTTAGTTCCATGATGGCGCCTGCGGTCGCTTCAAATGTTCGAAGTGGGCGCGACGGAGAAATCTGCCATGCAGACGGGCAAAGTGAGATGGTTCGACCCGCAAAAGGGTTTCGGCTTTATCCAGCCGGACGCCGGCGGTGATGACATCATGGTTGAAATTGGCGCCCTTCGCCGCGCCGGTCTAAACGCCCTCGCTGAGGGCCAAAAAATTTCGTATGAGCTATTCGTCGATAAACGCAGCGGCGAGTTCTCTGCCGAGCAACTGCGCATCTTTGACTAGCGCCTGATCTCCGTGCGCACGCTCCCGCCGCGTCCCTCGTCGGCGATCTTCTTGCGGGCGAGAAATTCTTCCCTCAGCGCGCGCCGCAAAATCTTGCCGACGTTCGTTTTCGGTAGGCTTTCGCGAAATTCGAAAGAGCGCGGAATTTTGTAGCTCGTCAGCTGCTCATGCGCGAACGCGCGCAGTTCTTCGCGCGAGAGGCTCGGGTCGCGCGCCACGATGAACGCCATCGGCGCCTCGCCGGAGTGTTCATGCGGTACGCCGATGACCGCCGCTTCCTTCACCTTGGGGTGTTCGACCAGTACGGATTCGACTTCGTTTGGATAGACGTTGAAGCCGGAGACGAGGATCATGTCCTTCAGCCGATCGACGATCTTGACCAGCCCGTCCGGCGCCATCACGGCAATGTCGCCGGTCTTGACAAATCCGTCGGCCGTGAGCGCTTGCGCGGTTTCATCCGGCCTGCGCCAGTAGCCGCCCATCAGTTGCGGCCCCTTCACGCAGAGTTCGCCGCGCTCGCCGATAGGAACGGGTTCGCCTTCAGGCGAGCGCACCGAAATTTCCGTCGACGGCACGGGATAGCCGATCCCGCCGGTGAATTCAGAGATCGTCGGCTTGTTGATCGTGACGATCGGCGACGTCTCGGTCAGTCCATAGCCTTCGACAATCGGCTTGCCGGTCAATGCCTTCCATTTCTTCGCCACGACTTCCTGGGTCGACATGCCGCCGGAAATGGTGAGAAGAAGATTGGAATAGTCAACCGACTTGGCCGCAGAGTGATCGGCGATCGCCGCATAGAGCGTGTTGACGCCGGAAAATAGCGTGAACGGCGATTTACGCAGCGTGGCGATGAGCCCCTTGATGTCGCGCGGATTGGCGATGAGCAGGCAGCAACCGCCGGTCTTGACCACCAGCAGCAGGCAGGCGGTCAGACCGAAAATATGATAGAGCGGCAGCGCCGTCACCATGATCAATGGCTTGTCCGCAAGATAGGGTTTCAACCAGGCCCACGATTGCTCGACATTCGCGGCCACGTTGCGATGGAGCAGCATCGCGCCCTTGGCGACGCCGGTCGTGCCGCCGGTATATTGCAGAAAGGCGATGTCGTCCGGCTCGACCGGCGGCGGTTTGAACGGCTCCTCGGCGCCTGCCTGCAACACTTGCGTGAAACCGACGCATCCCGGCAGACGATAGGCGGGGACCATGCGCTTGACCCAGCGCGAGACGAAATTGACGATCGCGCCGCGCAGACCCATGAGGTCGCCGGGCTTCACGATGATCGCCCGCTCGATTTTCATTTGAGGCCACGCGGCCGCAGCGGTGTAGGCGAAGTTTTCGAAGACGAACAGGAAGCGCGCGCCGGAGTCGTTCATCTGATGCTCGAGCTCATGCGGCGTGTAGAGCGGATTGACGTTCACCACGACGCCGCCAGCGAGCAAGACGCCAAAGAGGATCGCAGGATAAGCGAGGACGTTCGGCGACATGATCGCGACGCGATCGCCCTTCCTGAGCCCTCTCGTCTGCAGCCAGGCGGCGACTGCGCCGGCGGCGCGACCGAGCTCCTCGAAGGTGAGCGTTGCGCCGAAGCTCTCCATGGCGGTTCGATCGGCGAATTCAACAACGCTCGCGTTGAAAACATTGACCAGCGTCGAATAGGACGATTCGTCGATCTCCGCCGGAACGCCCGCTGGGTAGGACGACAGCCACGGCCGCTTCGCGTAGGGGTCCTCTCGTTGTTCCACGCTCGTCATTGTCCTCTTGGGCCTCCGCGAGTCGGCGCAATTTGCGGATCGCGAATCATCGTTGCGCTTATTTGCTTCTGCTCAAGATAGCGCGTTTAGGGTCGGATGAGGCAATGCCCGTCGCAATCCTTGTGCTGCGCCGCGAGAGGCGTCACGCCGAGCCTGTGGACATCGGCGCGAGGCCAAAGAGCAGCGTCACGCCGAGCGCCAGAACCAGAATTGCGGCGATGAACTCGCCGCCGCGCGCGATGATGATCGCTCGGCGCGAATCCTTCGCCCCGAGCCGCACCGCGACGCTCTTGGCATAGACCGCCGTCGCAGCGAGCGCGCCCGTCGTTATCGCGGTGCCGGCCGACATGGCGATGACCGCGCCGGCGCCGGCGGCGAAAAGGCCCTGTGAAAGAGTGAACGCCAGGACCAGAATCGCTCCCGAGCAGGGGCGCAGGCCGGCGGCGACGACGGTCGCCGCTGCGTCGGCGAGGCGAAACTTGGGCCCTGTCAAATTCGAGGGGTCCGGCGCATGTCGGCAGTTCTCGTCATGCACATGAGTCGGATCGTCAATCGCCTCGCAAACGAAGCCGCGCGTCGTCGAGGCGATCGCCGGTGCGTTGAAGGCGGCCGACAGCGCGCGACCCTTGACCCACGCGAGACGCGCGCCGACCGCGATCACCGCCAAATAGCTTGCAATCTCGATCAGGCGCGTCGCCTGGCTCATCTCATTGGCGGTCGCACGGAAAATCGCCGCGGCCGCGCCGACGATGGCGATCGCGACCAGCCCCTGCAGCAGCGCGGCGAGCGTCGCGAGCAGCAGCCCGCGCTTCAGCGCCGTTTCATTGGCCAGCATGTAAGACGCAAGCACCGCCTTGCCGTGGCCGGGACCGGCGGCGTGAAAAACGCCATAGGCGAAGCTCGCGGCAGCGAGCGCAAAAAAAGCGGAAGGATCGGTCTTGAGAGCGCGCACGGCGGCCTGCAGCTCAGCCTGGAACTTGCTTTGCCAAGCCAGAAGGAGCCCTGCAAAGCCCGTCGCCGCCCCGACGGATTCCTGCGCGCCGACGGCGAAAGGATGGCGAGGCGCGCACCACGCCGACGCGACCGCAAACGCGATGACCGTCGCGGCGGTTACGCCGAGCCAGATGACCCTTGACCCAATCCTCACGGACAAGCCACGATCGCGCGAGTCGCCAGTTTTACGCCGAAATCGGCGCCCGGCGACATGTTCTGGAAAAACGCCTCGCTCAGTTTCTGATTGTCGGTCGCCACGAGCGGCGCAGGCTCGACGAGACTGAGCGAACATCCCGCCGGCGCGCCCGCAAGAGTGACGGCGTTTTGCTTCTCGAGTCCGAAGGACACGAAATATGTCGGGTCGTAGACCTGAAAGGAGAATGGCTTTTTCGCTGCTACAGGCGTCTCCAGCGGCAGGAAAAAGCGCATGGTGACGATCTTCTTGTCGTTGGCGTCAAGCGTCACGTTTTCTGGTTGCTTGAACGCGAGCTTGGCGCCGTTCTGTTTTGCGAAGGTGAAAAAGTCGAATTCGGCCAGCGACTCGACATTCGTCTTGCCGATCGGCGCAAGTTCTTCGCGGGTCGGCGGCTTTCCGTCCTTGCCGAGTCCCTGCACGGCATAAGCCGAGTACATTTCGTCAAATTCCCAGGCGTGTCGAACGCCTGCGATCTTTCCGTCCGGCGCGAACACCACTTCGCTTCGCACTACCACCCATACGTGCGGGTGCGCGGACGCCGTCCCAATTCCCATCACTGTCGCGAAAAGGATAAGAATCGAGTTGATTTTCAGCTTCATGCGAGTCTCGCGCTTAGTCGGCGAAGGCGGCGAAAACGCGGCGCAGGGTCCCCTTCCCAGCCTGTGCACGCCAGGAGATCCGTCCTTGAAAAGGCGCTTTTCTGTGGCATAAGGTGGCCGGAGCAGAGTCGGCGCCGGGGCGCTGTGCGGCGGGAGGCCGCGACGGCTGGGTCATTAAACCGGATTCGTTCACGGGTTGATCCTTGTCTTTTAGCGTATGAGCGCAAAAGTCCAGAGCGCGCTTCGCAAAATTCGCGCAGGAGAGCAGTAGATGGCGGAAATTGCCGCCGGCGACTCAAAAACCGGCTCCGCCTTCGCTGAGGCGTCGCTCTCAGACCGCTTTGATCTTCACAAATCGCGCGTGCTGATTACCGGCACCCAGGCGATCGTGCGTCTGCTGCTCATGCAGAAGGAGGCGGATCGCCGCGCCGGTCTGAATACCGCGGGTTTCGTTACCGGCTACCGCGGTTCGCCGCTGGGCGGCGTCGATGCGCAAATGCACAAGTCCAAGGCGCTGTTCGACGCCAATGATATTTTATACATGCCGGGACTCAACGAGGATCTCGCGGCGACCGCCATCTGGGGCGCGCAGCAGGCTGAGATGCGCGGCGAAGGCAAATATGACGGCGTCTTCTCGCTCTGGTACGGCAAAGGTCCCGGCGTGGACCGGAGCGGCGACGCATTCAGACATGTCAATCTCGCCGGCACGTCGCGCTTTGGCGGCGCGCTGGCGCTCATGGGCGACGATCACACCGCCGAATCGTCCACCACCGCGCACCAGTCGGACTATCATTTCGTCGACGTGATGATACCGATCCTGTCGCCGGCCGGCGTGCAGGAAATCCTCGACTACGGGCTTTACGGTTTCGCTCTGTCGCGCTTCGCGGGCGTCTGGGTCGGCTTGAAGCTCCTCAAGGATACGGTCGAGTCGACGGCCTCGATCGACGGTTCGCTCGATCGCATGCGTCCAATCGCGCCCACTGATTTCGTCATGCCGCCCGGTGGCCTCAACATCCGCCCCGGCGATCCGGTTCTCGCCCAGGAAGAGCGGCTGCAGGAGAGCAAGCGCGACGCGATGCTCGCCTTCATTCGCGCCAATCGGTTGAATCGGATCATCACGTCCGGCGGCCGCAATCCGAAAATCGGCGTCATCACCGTCGGCAAGTCCTATCTCGACGTGCGTCAGGCGATGGACGATCTCGGCCTTGACGAAGTCAAGGCCAACGATCTCGGTCTGCGGCTCTATAAGATCGCGGCGCCTTGGCCCATTGAGCCGCAAGGTCTGCGAGACTTCGCGCGCGGCCTCGACCTCATCATCGTCGTCGAAGAGAAGCGCTCGCTGATCGAAGTGCAGTTGCGCGAAGAACTATACGCCGCGCCGCACCAGCCGCTTTGCATCGGCAAGAAGGATGAGCGCGGCGAATGGCTGTTTCCCGTCAAAGGCGCGCTCGACGCCAATGACATCGCCATCGCCATCGGCCGTCGCCTTTTGAAATATCATTCGCTTGAGGATCTCGAGGCGCGCGTGCGCCGGCTCGAGAGGTTGCAGGATCGCCGCCGCACGATGACCGAGGTCACCGTTCGCGTGCCGCATTTCTGCGCAGGCTGTCCGCATTCGACGTCGACCCATGTGCCCGAAGGCGCGCGCGCCTATACGGGCATCGGCTGCCATTACATGGCGCAATGGATGGACCGCTCGACCGAGGGCTACACCCATATGGGCGGCGAAGGCGCGAATTGGATCGGCGAAGCGCCGTTCTCGACGCGCCAGCATATGTTCCAAAATCTCGGCGACGGCACCTATAATCATTCCGGGTCGCTCGCCATCCGCTTCGCCGTCGCGACCAACACCAACATCACCTTCAAAATTCTCTTCAACGGCGTCGTCGCCATGACGGGCGGCCAAAAACACGAAGGCGAGCTGACGGTCGAAACCGTCGCGCGCCAAGTCGCGGCCGAAGGCGTGAAGAAGATCGCGCTCGTCACCGACGAGCCCGGCAGATACGCGCCGACGATCGGTTGGCCGCCGGGGCTGACGATTCATCATCGCAATGTCTTGAACGAGGTGCAGCGGGAACTGGCGGAGACGCAGGGCGTCACGGTGCTGATCTACGATCAGACCTGCGCCACGGAAAAGCGTCGCTTGCGCAAGCGCGGACTGATGCCCGATCCTGACTCGCGCGTCATTATCAACGAGCTCGTGTGCGAAGGCTGTGGCGACTGCGGCACGGCGTCGAACTGCGTCGCGGTGCAGCCTGTCGAAACCGAGTTCGGCCGCAAGCGGCGGATCGATCAGTCCGCCTGCAACAAGGATTTTTCCTGCCTCGAAGGCTTCTGCCCAAGCTTCGTCACCGTTCATGGCGGGCGCATGAAAAAGGCGCCGTTGCCCTCTAAGGAAGACGCCAACGGTCAACCCGAGCTGCCTGAGCCCCGCATCGCCGAGATCGGCGCCTTGCCCTATGGCGTCCTTATTGCGGGATTGGGCGGCACCGGCGTCGTCACTGTTTCAGCCATTCTCGGCATGGCCGCGCATCTCGAGGGCAAAGGCGTCGGCGTCATCGACATGGCCGGCCTCGCACAGAAGGGCGGTGCGGTCTATTGCCATGTGAAGATCGGCCGGACACCGACGGACGTGCACGCCATCCGCATCGCCGCGGGCGAAGCCGATCTGATGCTGGGCTGCGACCTCGTCGTCGCCGGCGCCAAGCAGGTGCTCGCCGCCGTCGAGCAGGGCAAGACGGCGGTGCTCGTCAATTGCGCCCAGGTGTTTCCGGGCGACATCGAACGCAATCCCGACTTCGTCCTGCCGTCGGAGGAAATCAAGCAGGCGATCCGCCGCGCCGGCGGCCCGGAGTCGACCTTCATCGATACGACGGCGCTCGCCCAAGCATTGCTCGGCGACTCGATCGCCGCGAATATTTTCATTCTCGGCTACGCCTGGCAGAAGGGCTATTTGCCGCTGTCGGACGCCGCGATTCTGCGCGCGATCGAGTTGAACGGCGAATCCGTGCCGATGAATCATTCGGCCTTTCTTTGGGGCCGGCGCGCCGCGCATGATCTCAATAGCGTGCTCGCCGTCGTCGAGTCGCTGCGCCAGCCCAATCGCAATCGCGAGCGATCGAAGACTCTCGAAGAGATCATCGAACGTCGCGCGGCTTTTCTCGTTGACTATCAGGATAAAGCCTACGCCGCCCGCTATCGCGCCCGCGTCGAGAAGATCGCCAAACTCGAATCCCAGCGCGCGCCGGGTGCGCGCGACCTGACCGAAGCGGTCGCCCGCTATCTCTTCAAGCTGATGGCGGCGAAGGATTATTACGAAGTCGCACGACTTTACACCGATGGCGCCTTCCGGCGCCAGCTCGCGGAGACCTTCGAGGGCGATCTGCGGCTCGAACTGCATCTCGCGCCGCCCATTCCCTTCCTCCAGCGCAAGACGGATTTCGGCGGCTCGCGCAAATTCACCTTCGGGCCCTGGATGTTCAAGGTGCTGCGCGTGCTCGCGAAGATGAAAAGCTTGCGCAACACTTGGTTCGATGTCGTTCGCTTCGACCACGACCGCGCCGTCGAGCGAAAGCTGCTCGCGGACTATGAAGCGATGCTCGACGAGATTTCCGATTCGCTCACCAGGGAAAACCATGCAGGCGCCGTCGCTCTTGCGCGACTGCCCGAACACATTCGCGGCTTTGGCCACGTCAAGGCCCGCCATATCGCCGCCGTTGACGCTGAGCGCGAGCGGCTGATCGCCGAGTACCGCCATCCGTCCGCGGTGAAACTCGCCGCCGAGTGAGTCGTTCAAGAGTTGCGTGTCGTCATGGAGCCGTCGTCATTGCGAGGAGGCGAAGCCGACGAAGCCATCCAGAGTTCGGGCCGCGATTCTGGATTTCTTCGCTCCGCTCGCAATGACGCCGCCACTTTCCGCCGGGCGCTCGTGCTCGGCGGCTCGACCGAAGCGCGCATTCTCGCGACGCGCATCGCCGCCGATCCGCATCTCGAAGGCGTCATTTCCCTCGCCGGGCGCACCAGCGCGCCGCTCGCGCATGATTTGCCGACTCGCACAGGCGGCTTCGGCGGCGTTGAAGGTTTGACGCGCTATCTCGTCGACGAGCGCATCTCCCATGTCGTCGACGCGACGCATCCTTTCGCGGCGCGCATTTCCGCGAATGCGCGCGCCGCCTGCGCCGCCGTCGGCGTGCCGCTGCTGGTTCTGACGCGCCCGCCATGGCTCCCGGCGCGGGGCGATCGCTGGATCGAAGTCTCTGACAACTTGGCGGCTGCGGGCGCGCTCGGCGACAATCCACGCCGTGTCTTTCTTGCGATTGGCCGTCAGGGCGTCGCTGATTTTCGTATCGCGCCGCAGCATGACTATGTGTTGCGTGTTATCGAACCGCCGAACGCAGACGACCTGCCGCCCTGCTGCGAAGTAATCTTTGGCCGTGGTCCCTTCGCCCTCGAAGATGAGATCGCGCTGATGCGCGACAAGCGCATCGAGATCATCGTCACCAAGAACAGCGGCGGCGCGCTCGCCTACGCCAAGATCGAGGCGGCGCGGACGCTCGGGCTCGATGTGGTCATGATTGCGCGCCCGGCGAGCGGCGACGCCCCGACGACGCATGAGATCGACGCGGCGATGGCCTTCCTCGCGTCATGAGCCGCACGCTGATGATCCAGGGCACGGGCTCCGACGTCGGCAAATCGCTCCTTGTCGCCGGACTCGCGCGCGCATTCGCCAACCGCGGCGTCAGGGTCGCGCCCTTCAAGCCCCAGAACATGTCGAATAACGCCGCGGTGACCGTCGACGGTGGCGAGATCGGCCGCGCCCAGGCCTTGCAGGCGTGGGCTGCGCGGCTTACGCCTCGCATCGACATGAATCCCGTGCTGCTCAAGCCGCAAGGCGCCTCCGGAGCCCAGATCATCGTGCAGGGTCGCGTCGTCGGCCAGGCCAAGGCGCGTGACTATCAGGATCTGAAACCGCGCCTGATGCAGCCTGTGCTCGAAAGCTATGCGCGGCTGAAGGCGGAAGCGGACATCGTCCTCGTCGAAGGCGCCGGCAGCGCCGCCGAAGTCAATTTGCGCAGAAACGACATCGCCAATATGGGCTTTGCCCGCGCAATCGACGCGCCGGTGGCGCTCGTCGGCGATATCGACCGCGGCGGCGTCATCGCGCAGCTTATCGGCTGCAAGGCCGCGCTCGATGATGACGACGCCGCGATGATCGAGGGCTTCATCGTCAACAAGTTTCGCGGCGACGCCGCGCTGTTCGACGATGGGTTGCGCTTCGTCGAAGAGTGGACGGGATGGCGATCGCTCGGGCTCGTGCCGTTTTTCGACGCCGCTTCGCGGCTTCCGGCCGAGGACGCCTTCGGGTTGCGCAAACAAAGCCATGATCGCGGCGATGGGGTAGTGGTCGCCGTTCCGCTATTGCCGCATATCGCCAATTTCGACGATCTCGATCCGCTGAAGGCCGAGCCCGGCGTGCGCGTGATCTTTCTCAAAGACGGCGAGCCGCTGCCGCCGGAGACGCAATTGGTGGTGCTGCCGGGATCGAAGGCGACGATCGCCGATCTTGCGGCGCTGCGCGGCAATGGTTGGGATATCGACATTCTCGCGCATGTGCGTCGCGGCGGCCGGGTCTTTGGCGTCTGCGGCGGCTATCAGATGCTCGGTCGCGTCATTCGCGATCCGCTCGGCGTCGAGGGGGCCGCCGGCGTCGCACCGGGATTGGCTCTCCTCGACATTGAGACCGAGTTGACCGGCGAAAAGACGCTTACGCCGGTCAGCGGCCATGCGCCGATTTTCGACGCGCCTTTTTGCGGCTATGAGATGCATGTCGGCGAGACCTGCGGCCGCGATTGCGAGCGGCCGGCGTTGCAGCTTGCGGATGGGCGCATCGATGGCGCGATCTCGCGCGACGGTCTTGTCGCCGGCGTCTATGCCCATGGAATCTTCGCCGATGATTCCCTGCGCGCATCGCTGTTGCGCGTGCTGGGCGCCCCGCCGTCGCCGCTGCGTTATGAGGAGACGATCGAAGAAACGCTCGATTCGCTTGCCGCGCATTGTGCGCGTCATATCGATCTCGATGCGCTGTGGGACATGGCGCGATGACGGCCCATTCTACAATCGGCGCGGCGCCGACCGTCGCGCATGGCGGAAGACTCGACGCGGCGCGCCGACTTTATCCCGACGCGCCGCAGCCGTGGATCGATCTGTCGACGGGAGTCAATCCGCGCGCCTATCCGTTGCCCCTGCTTGCTGACGAGGTTTTTGCGCGGCTTCCCGACGATGACGCTTTCGCTGCGCTCGAGAGCGCCGCGCGCCGCGACTATGGCGTTGCGGCGGGCGCCGACATCGTCGCGGGCGGCGGGGCGCAAGCTTTCATTCAGTTGCTGCCGCGCGTCTTTCCGGCGAAACGAGTCGCGGTTCTCGGGCTCACCTATGCGGAGCATGCCGCCTGCTGGGCCGCTTCGGGCGCGCAGGTCGATATTGCGGAAACTTTGGATGTGCTTGCGGACGCCGATGTCGCCGTGATCGTCAATCCCAATAATCCGGACGGACGCTTCATCGAACCCGAGCAGATTTTGTCCACGGCGAGATTGATGGCCCGCCGCGACGGTCTGCTGATCGTCGATGAATCCTTTATGGACTTCACGCCGGAAAAGAGCGTGGCGCGTTTCGCCAATGACAACGCCCTTATCGTGCTGCGGTCCTTCGGAAAGGCCTATGGCCTGCCCGGCGTGCGGCTTGGTTTTGCGCTCTCTTCGCGTTCACGCGCGGCGAAGCTTCGCGCCGCGCTGGGGCCATGGGCCGTATCGGGACCGGCGCTCGTGATCGGCGCCTGCGCGCTCGCGGACGAGGCTTGGCGCGCCGGCGCCGCGCAAGACTGCGCGCGAGACGCAGCGCGCCTCGACGCGCTTCTGACGCAGGCAAGCTTTCAGCTTATTGGCGGAACGACGCTTTATCGACTGGCGGCGCATCCGCGCGCCGCTTGCTGGTTCGCGCATCTCGCGTCGCGCGGGGTGTTGACGCGCGCCTTCGCCGAAAAACCCGACTGGTTGCGGTTTGGCCTGCCGGGAAATGACGCCGCTTGGTCGCGGCTCGCCGAGGCGCTGGGGAAATTCGATGGCGGCTGACGCGTCGAAGAGTCCGGAGGAGGAGGCGCTGGCGCCAGCCGAGGCTTTCAGCGAGGCCGAGCGGGCGGCCATCTACCGCGTCATCCACGCGCGCCGCGACGTTCGGGATGAATTCCTGCCCGAAGAGGTGCCGCGCGAGGTCCTGCTGCGAATACTCGACGCCGCGCACCATGCGCCGTCAGTCGGCTTCATGCAGCCATGGAACTTCATTGTTATCAAAGATATCGAGAAGCGGCGCGCCGCCCACGACGCCTTTCGACGCGCCTGCGAGGCCGAAGAACAGACATTGGAGCCGGAGCGACGTTCGCTCTACCGAAGCCTCAAGCTGCAAGGAATTCTGAAGGCGCCGCTCAATATTTGCGTCACCTGCGATCGCAGCCGCTTTGGCGCGACAGGGCTCGGGCGCACCCAGCAGCCTGACACGGATATTCTGAGCACCGCCTGCGCCGTGCAAAATTTATGGCTTGCGGCGCGCGCCGAAGGCGTCGGCGTCGGGTGGGTGAGCATCGTCAAGGAAGTCGACCTGCGACGTATTTTAAATATTCCCAACGAGATAGCGATCATCGCCTATCTCTGTGTCGGCTATGTCGCGAAGGCCTACACGTCGCCGGAACTCGAGGTCAAACGCTGGGCGTCGCGCCTTCCTTTGGAGAATCTGATTTTTGAGGACTGCTGGGGAGAACTGGCCGCTCCACAAACCCGCCTTAAATAGGTGAAAGGCTGAGCCCAGCTTTCCTGTGGACTACTGCAATCAACCTGTTAGCGAAGCTGGTTTTTTCAGCGTAACGCGTGGAAGGTTGGAGCATCACGAACCGCCGGATAGTCGAAGCTCCAATTCGGGGGCGTCGGAGATGCGAACATGGCGCCGGTAAATTTGGAACAGCTGCTCGAAAAAGCCTTTCCCCTCGCCAACAACACCATCTTGACCGTCACGGAAGTGCCAGACTGCGAAGAGCAGCTCTTGAAATTGTTCGAACGCGCCATGTTGCGCGGCTTCGACAGTCACGCACGGCTTACGCAAATTCAGTTGCCGATGGAGCGCTTTCCCGATCTCGATTCGAAATACTGGCATATTCCGATCGAGGATTGCGGGGCCGCTCAGGTGCTGCGCTTCTTCTTCGAGACGCCGCAAACATCAGCGCATTAGATCGCGCTGCATTTGGGCGCAATCGTTCAAATGCAGATGATTTGATCTAATCTAAAGCTCAGAGCGTGCTTGCGCGAAAAGCCGGCGTCGACGTTTTCGCGGGCCGCGCCTTAATCTCAAGCGCCATGAGCCTTAAGCGGCGAGATGCGCTCCTGCGCCGGCGCCGCCGGCTTTTTGCGGCGAAGCTTGCTCATCAATAGATAGATTACCGGCGTCGTGTAGAGCGTCAGCGCCTGGCTGAGCAGCAATCCGCCGACGATGGTGATGCCGAGCGGCCGCCGAAGTTCGGCGCCGATCCCGCTCGCGAAGGCCAGCGGCAGCGCGCCGAAAATCGCCGCAAGCGTCGTCATCAGAATGGGGCGGAATCGTTCGCGCGCCGCTTCGAGCGCGGCGTCACGCACGGACATGCCGCCTTCTCTCTCGGCCTGCAAGGCGAAGTCGACCAGCATGATGCCGTTCTTCTTGACGATGCCGATCAGCAGCAAAATGCCGATAAAGGCGATAATGGTGAATTCGACGCCGAACAGTTCGAGCGACAGCAGCGCGCCGAGACCGGCGGAAGGCAGCGTTGAGATGATCGTGATCGGATGGATGAGGCTTTCGTAAAGAATGCCGAGAATGATGTAGACCGAGAGCAGCGCGGCGAGGATCAGCCCCGCCATCCCGGCCGCGACCTTGCGGAAATCCGCAACGTCGCCGGCAAATTCCGCGCGAAGGCCGCCCGGCGGATTGAGTTCCGCGATCGCCTTTTCGATCGCCGCGACGGTCGCGTCGAGACTGTAGCCTGGCGCGACATTGTAGGAGATGGTCGTCGCTGGCACGACGCCCTGATGATTGACGACGAGAGGCATCGAGCTGCGCTCGATATGCGCGAGCGCGGTCAACGGAATCTGTTCGCCGGTCGTTGACGTTACGTAGATTCCGGCAAGGTCGCGAATGTCTCGTTGCCGTTCGGGCGGCGTTTCGTAGATCACGCGATATTGATTGCGCTGAGTATAGATGATCGCGTCCTGCCGCTGCCCGAACGCGCTATTCAGCGCCGCGTCGATAGCGGCGATCTGCACATTCATGCGGGAGGCGGCGTTGCGATCGATGACGACCTTCGCGCGAAGGCCGCCCCGTTCCTGATCGGAGGTCACGTCGACGAGTTCCGGCGCCTGCTTCAGGCGCGCCAAAACTTTGTCGCGCCACGCTTCGAGGATTTCTATCGACGGGCTCGACAGCGTGAACTGATATTGCGCCTTGCTCAGCCGCCCGCCCGATCGCAAGTCCTGGGAGGGCACCATATAGACGGCCAGGCCGGGAATTTTCGCGAACTGGCCGCGCAGGCGCGCGATCACCTCCTTGCTTGACGCCCGCCGCTCGGCCGCCGGCTTCAAAGCGACGAACAGCCGGCCCTGATTCATGGAGGCGGTCAAGTTTGTGGCGCCGATGAACGAGCCGACATGGACCACATCCGGATCGGCGAGCAGCGTTTCAGACGCAAGCCTTTGCAGCCTTACCATCTCGGTGAAAGATACGTCGCCCGACGCCTCGGTCGTTCCGTTGATCAGGCCGATGTCGTCTTGGGGCAGGGTGCCCTTGGGGATCGTCTCGTAGAGACGCACGGTCCAAGCGATCGAGACGACCACGACAATAAGCGTGGCCCACGGATGATCGATCACCGGCCGCAAACTGCGCGCATAGAAATCGACGACCTTGTCGAGGCCGCCTTCGACGATCCGATCGAAGCGCGATGGCGGCCTCTCCCGCGGCGCGGGCAAGCGCGCGCAGATCATCGGCGTCACCGTTAGGGAGATGACCGTTGAAATCGCAATAGCGAACGTCAGCGTCCAGGCGAATTCCTGCAGCAGACGCCCCATTATGCCTTCCATGAAGAGGAGCGGAATGAATACGGCGATGAGCGACAGGCTGATTGAAAGGACGGTGAAGCCGATCTGCCTCGCGCCCACGAGGGCGGCTTCCAGGCGATTGAGACCGCGCTCGACATTACTTTGGATATTTTCGATCATGACGATCGCGTCGTCGACGACGAAGCCAACCGAGACCGTCAACGCCATCAGCGACAGATTGTCGAGCGAGAAACCTGCGGCCCACATCGCCGCGCAGGTGCCGACCAGGGAGAGCGGGACGGTGACGCCGGCCGCTATGACCGGCGTCGCACGGCGCAGAAACACATAAACGACGACCATCACGAGCACGATGGAGATCGCCAGCGTGCGCTGAATGTCATGAATGCTGGCGCGAATCGTCTGCGTGCGGTCGGCGAGCACATCAATCTTGATGCCGCTTGGGATCCATTCCTTTAGCCGCGGCAGCAACGCCTTAATCTGATCGACCGTTTCGATCACATTGGCGTTAGGCTGTTTGGCGACAATAAGGAGCACGGCGGGCTTGCCGTTGAACCACCCAGCGGCGTTGCGGTTTTTTACGCCAAGCTCGACCTTGGCGACGTCGCCGAGCTTGACCACCGCGCCGTTGCGCGACGCGATGACGATATTGCGATAATCGTCGGGCGTCGAAAGCTGATCGGTCGTGGCGAGGGTGATTTCCCTGGCGTCTCCGGCGAGCGCGCCAACGGCGGAATGGGCGTTGGCGGCGCTGAGCGCATTGGCGACGGCGTCAACGCCGAGACCTATGGCGGCGAGCCGCGCGCTGTCGACCTGGACGCGAATCGCCGGCTGCTCGGCGCCGGCGAGGCGCGCCTCGGCGACGCCAGGAACCTGCGAAACGCGCTGAGCGATGACCGAGTCGGCGGCGTCGTAAATGGCGCTCGTCGGCAAGGTGTCGGAGGTCATCGCCAGCACGATCACCGGCATGCCCGACTGGCTCGCCTTGCGATAGTGCGGCATCGTCGGCAGATCGGCCGGCAGGTCGGTGAGCGCGGCGTTGAGCGCCGCCTGCACGTCGCGCGCGGCGGCGTCGATGTCCCGCGTGATATCGAACTGGGCGATGATCTGCGTCGAACCGAGCGAATTCGCTGACGTCAATTCGTTCAGGCCGGAGATGGCCGACAGGCGACGTTCGAGCGGCGCCGCGACGGACGCCTCCATCGTCTGCGGATCAGCGCCGGGCCGCTGGGCGGAGATGCCGATGATCGGAAAATCGACCGACGGCAGGCTCGCGACGGGCAGGAAAAAATAAGCGACGGCGCCCACGAGAAACAGCGCGCCCGCAAGCAGCGTGGTCGCGACCGGCCGCTTGATGAAGGGCGCGGAGACGTTCACTCAGCGGCCTCGCGCGTTTCCGACTTTGGTAGCTCGACGACCCTTCCTTCCCCGGCGATCTGCGGCTCGGGTTGCGGCGACAGCCGAACGCGCAGGCGCTCGACGGCGAGATAGATGACGGGCGTCGTATAGAGCGTCAGCGCTTGCGAGAGGAGCAGGCCGCCGATGATCGCAACGCCAAGGGGAATGCGCAGTTCGCTGCCCGGCCCATGCGACAGCGCGAGCGGCAAAGCGCCAAAAAGCGCCGCAAGCGTCGTCATCATGATGGGGCGAAAGCGCAGATGGCAGGCCCGCACGATCGCGTCACGCGCCGAAAGGCCCTCGTCGCGCTCGGCGTCCAAGGCGAAGTCGATCATCATGATCGCGTTCTTCTTGACGATGCCCATCAGGAGAACGACGCCGATCAACGCGACGATTGACATTTCGATGCGGAAAATAAGCAGCGCGAGCAGCGCGCCGACGCCCGCCGACGGCAGAGTCGTCAGGACAGTGAAGGGGTGGGCGAAGCTCTCATAGAGGACGCCCAGAACGATATAGATCGACACGATCGCTGCGAGAATGAGCCAGGGTTCACTCGCCAACGACTTGTTGAATTCGGCGGCGTCTGCGCTGAAGACGCCGACGATCGACGAGGGCATGCCGATGGCGGCTTCCGCGTCTGCGACGATTTTTACCGCATCGCCGAGCGAGTAACCGTCGGCAAGATCGAAACTGATTGTCGAGGCGGGAAACTGATCCTGATGCGCAACAGAAAGCGGCGCGGAGAGATTTTCCAGGCGGACGAAAGTCGCGAGCGGCGTCTGCGGCCCGCCGCCAAGCGGCGCGACATAAAGTTTCTCCAAAGCCGATGGATCGCGCAGATATTGCGGCGCGGCTTCGAGAATGACGCGATACTGATTGGACGGCGTGTAAATCGTCGAAATCTGCCGCTGTCCAAAAGCGTCGTTCAGCACGTCGTCGATATTTTGCGCGGTAATGCCGAGCCGCCCCATCTTCTCGCGGTCGATTCGCATGAGCGTGCGCAGACCGCCGTCCTGCGTTTCGGCCGCGACGTTGCGCAAGCCCGGCGTCATGCGCAGACGGTCGAGCAATCGGTTGGACCAGGTCAGCAGTTCGCCGCCGTCCGCGGAGGTGAGCGTATATTGATATTGCGACCGGCTCGGCCGCGTCGTGATCTGGATATCCTGAACCGGCTGAACGTAAAGCGTCGCTCCCGGGGTTTTTTCGCCGGCCGCCTTCAGACGGTCGGCAATCCTCTCGGCGTTCTCCCGGCGTTCGTCGTGCGGGCGCAGCATCACGGTGAGCCGCGCGACATTGGTGGTCGCATTAAGCGGTCCGACGCCCAGAACCGACGTCACGCCCCTCACGTCCGGGTCGCGGCGAAACTCGTCGGCGATCTTCGCCTGTAGCGCTGTCATGCTGTCGAAGGACGCGTCCGGCGAAGCTTCCAGCACAGCCGACAGCACGCCGGTGTCCTGCCGCGGCAGGAAGCCTTTCGGAATGACGATGTAGAGCACGACGGTGAGCGCGAGCGTCGCGACGGTGAGCGCGAGCATGAATGTCTCGCGCTTGAGCGCCCAGTCGAGCGATGCGTGATAAGCGCGATCAAGCGCCTGCGACATTTCCTCCCATCGGGATTGTCCGGGCGGCGGCGCAAACCGCAGCAGCGCCGCGCACAGCATCGGCGTCAGCGTGAGCGAGATCACCGCCGAGACGACCACGGCCATCGTCAGCGTCAGCGCGAATTCGCGGAACATTCGGCCGACGATGCCGGTCATGAACAGCAGCGGTATGAACACCGCGATGAGCGAGACGGTGAGAGATACGACCGTGAAGCCGATTTGGCGGGCGCCGTCGAGCGCAGCCTGACGCGGCGCCTTGCCCTCTTCGATATTGCGCACGATGTTTTCGATCATCACGATCGCATCGTCGACGATGAAGCCCGTGCCGATGGTCAGCGCCATCAACGACAGATTGTCGAGCGAGAATCCAGCCGCCCACATGGTTGCGAATGTGGCGACGATCGAGAGCGGCAGGCTGACGCCGGCGATGATCGTCGCGCGCCAGCTGCGCAGAAACATCAGCACCACCAGCACGACGAGGACCGCGGCGATGACAAGAGTCAGCTGCACCTCGAAAATCGAGGCGCGGATCGTTACCGTGCGGTCATTGACGATCTCCAGCGACATGCCGGCGGGAAGCGCCCGCTGAATCTGCGGCAGCTCGCTCTTAACCAGCGCGACGGTGTTGATGATGTTGGCCCCGGGCTGGCGCAAGACGTCGAGCACCACCGTCTGTTCGCCGTTGTACCACCCGCCGACGCGCGCATTCTCCAGTCCGTCGACGACCTGCGCCACGTCGCGAAGCATCACCGGCGCGCCGTTGCGCCAAGCGACGATGATGTCGTTGTATTGGCGCGCGTGTATGATCTGGTCGTTGGCGTCCAGCGTGTACGACTGGCGCCTGCCGTCAAGCGAGCCCTTGGCGCCGGCGATGTTGGCTGACGCTATGGCGAGGCGCAAATCCTCCATGCCGATGCGATTGGCCGCCAGCCGGGCGAGATCCGCCTGAATGCGCACGGCAGGCCGGACGCCGCCCTGCACCGACACGCGGCCAACTCCGGAGACCTGCGAGAGCTGCGGCGCGATCAGCGTATCGGCGCGATCGCTCAAATCGCGCAGGGTGGCGGTCTTCGAGCGCAGCGTCAGCGTCAGGATCGGCGTGTCGGCGGGGTTAACCTTGGCGTAGACCGGCGGGTAAGGAAGATTGCGCGGCAGCGTCGAGGCGGCGGCGTTGATCGCGGCCTGAACGTCCTGCGCCGCCGCATCGATGTCGCGGTCGAGAGCGAATTGCAGCGTGATCTGCGACAGCCCGAAAGAACTTTGCGACGACATGCTGGTCAGCGACGGGATCTGGCCGAACTGTCGTTCGAGCGACGCCGTCACCAGCGAAGCGATTGTATCGGGATTGGCGCCGGGAAGCTGCGTCGTCACCTGAATGGTCGGAAAATCGACCTGTGGAAGCGGCGAGACCGGAAGTCGCATATACCCCATCACGCCGAACAGCAACATGGCGAACGCCAAGAGCGACGTCGCCACCGGTCGCCGGATGAAGGGCCCAGATACGTTCATCTTTGCGTTCGATTGCCTCGCCCGGCGTCGCCGCTTCGCGCGCCGCGTTTGCCGCGTCCTTCTTCGCCGCCAGAACTGACATTGTCTGAGCCTGCGCCAGAAGACGCATTCATGACTTGAGTTCTTGCGCCGTCCGACAGCCGAGAGAAGCCGCTTGTGATGACGACCTCGCCGGGCTGAAGCCCCGAAGTGATGACGGCGATCTTCTCATCCTGTCGGCCTGTCGTCACCTCGCGCATTGTCGCGATGTCGTTAGGGCCCTGCACGTAAACGAAAGCGCCGTTCGGGCCACGCTGCACCGCCGGACTCGGCACTACGACCACATTCTTCAACGTGTCGAGCGCCAGACGCACATTGACGAATTGGCCGGGCCAGAGCAACAGCGATTGATTTGCGAAGGTCGCCTTGAGGCGCACCGTCCCCGTCTGCTGGTCGATCTGATTGTCAATAACGGTCAGCTCTCCGGTTTCGATCGGCGTGGCGTTGTCCGGACCGAGCGCCGAAACCTTGGCCCTTCCCTGGGCCTGCGCCTTCTGCACCGCGGGCAACGCCTGCTGAGGCAGAGTGAACACGACGTAGATCGGCTTAAGCTGCGTGATGACGACGATGCCGGTCGCATCGGAGGCGCGCAAAATATTGCCGACGTCGACGAGGCGGATGCCGGCGCGCCCGTCGATCGGCGACCGGATCGTTGCGTAATCGAGCGTCGTTTTGGCGTTGTCGATCGCCGCCTTGTCGGCGCGCACCAGCGCCTCAAGCTGCGCGACGGTCGCCTTCTGAGTGGCGTGCTGCTGCTTTGAGGCAAAATTGCCGACGACGAGTCTTTCATAGCGCGCGAGATCGACGCGCGCGTTGGCGAGATTCGCCTCGTCCTGAGCCTTTTTGGCGACCGCCTGATCATATTGCGCCTGATAGAGCGCCGGATCGACTTCGGCCAAAATGTCGCCCTTGCGGACGTCCTGTCCTTCGGTAAAGGCGAGGCGCAGCAGCCGCCCGTCGACCTGGGTGCGGATCGTCACCGTGTTAAGCGCCTGCACCGTGCCCACAGCATCAATGGTCACGGGCACGTCTTCGAGACGCGTCTCGGCAGCCGTCACCGTAATGACACGCTCGCCCCGCTGGCCCCCGGAGCGCGCAGCGCCGCCTTGGTCCTTGCTGGGGAAACCAGGAAGCTTGCCCGCTTGATAGGCCCAGGCCAGGGCCGCGACGAGCGCGAGCGCGCCGACCGCCAGCAGCACTTTTCGGCTGACGCGGCTCATGGCCAAGGTCCCCTATCGGCTTCGTAAGCGGCGTTGGAACGGGCGATCTCGATCTCGCGGGTCGTCGGCCCCCAGCCGCCGCCGAGCGCCTGATAAAGGCTTGTCGCCGCCTGGAAATAGGAGAGCCGCGCGACCGCAAGCTCATCCTGGGTTTGGAAATAGCTCGTTTGCGTCTGCGCCAGCGTCACGATGTCGATTGTCCCTTCCCGCAGAGTCATCTCCGCTGCTTCCAGCGCGCGACGAGCCGCAGATACGGCGACGCGCAGGAAACTGATCTGGCGGTCCGTCTCGCGTATTGCAATCAACGCGTTCTCAGTATCTGACAGCGCGGTTAGTATCTGCTTGCGGTAAAGCGCGGCCAGTTCCGAATAGCGGCCTTTCTGCTGATCATATTGGCCCTGCAGGCTCCATCCGTCGAACAGCGGCTGCGTCAGCGTGCCCGCGAGCTGCAAGCCGATGGCGTCTGGCCGCAAGAGCAACGTCGACAGCATCGCGCTCTGGAAGCCATAGAGACTGGTCAGGGTCAGCGACGGGAAAAAGGCCGCTCGCGCCTGAAGGACCGAAAACTCCTGAGAGGCGAGGCGCGCCTCCGCCTCGGCCACGTCCGGACGGCGCAAAAGCACCTCCGATGGCAGACCCGGAGCAATACGGGGAAACTTCAGGTCATTCAGCGAGCCGCCCTTGATCGTCATGCTTTCGGGCGTTTGCCCCAGAAGCACGGCAAGGTTGTTGCGCGTCTGGCGCAGGGTCTGTTCGAGCGGCGGAATGGAGGCCTGCTGCTGCGCAAGAATCGTTTGCTGCTGCGAGATGTCGAGCACGGTCGCCACTCCCACCTCAAGCCGCGCGTTGATGGCGTCCATCACCTGTTGCGCAATCGTGACGTTCTGGCGAGCGATGCGCAGGCGATCCTGGGCCGTGAGCACCTGGAAATAAGCGTTCAAAACCGCGGCGACGGTCGAGATTTCGACGACGTCGCGATCGAAGCGCGAGGCGTTGGCGAGTATGCGCGCGGCTCTCGAAGCGTCCTCGTTCTTGCCCCAGAAGTCCACTTCATAGCTTGCGGTAAGCCCAAGCTGGAAGAAGCCGAAATTGCGCGCGCGAGCTGTTGATGTTTTGCTGGTCGTGCCGGTGGTGGACGTCGCGGGGTTAAATCCGGAGCTCGCCGAGCCAACGTTGATCGTCGTGCCGGGAGTGCGGGTCGTGCGGGCGATGTTGGTCAGGGAGACCGACGGCCATTGCGCGGCGCTTGAAACGCGCGCCTGAGCGTCGGCCTCGGCGATGCGGGCGATCGCCGCCGCGATGTCCAGGTTGTCGTCGAGCGCGCGCTCGACCAGCTGAGTCAGCTCCCTCGAGCCGAATTTGACGGCGAAATCCCGTCCGCTCGAGATCGGCGGCGCCGGACGCGGCTTCGCCTCAACGAAACGCGCCGGCGGCGGAGCCGACAGGTCTGGCTTGTCCCACTCCAGATCACAGCCGGCGAGCGCCGCGGCAAGCATCACCGCCGCCAGCGCCGGGCGAGTGGAGGGAGACAGGGCGGGCGCGATCAAGTTAGCAGACGTCTCCGGAGCGACGGCGGGAACGGCCAGAGCGTCCACTTCCTTAAGCGCCAGTGGAGGCGTGGGGAAGGCCCGCGCCCTCGATCCTACGCCTCCACTTCGCTCGGCCAAAGCTGACGAGCGCCGGATCGCAAGCTTTCCCGAACTGCGGGGAGGAGGAGCGCGCCGGCCGTCGACGCGCGAAAAGCTGTGAATTCCAAGCTCGCGCGCGGCGGCGCGAGGGTCAAGTTACGTATCCGTAAGGCCCGACGCGGCGATGCGACAGATCTCGTCGTTATTCGGCGTTGGGGGGCGCGGCGGTCTTGGCCTTCGCCGGCTTCGCCGCCTTTGCCGCCGGCTTCGGCGTCTCCTTGGCCTCCGGTTCGTGCGGAGCGGGCTCCTTGGCGGCTGGCGCAGGCGCGGCCGTCTTTGCGGCAGGCTCCTGGGCGGCGGGCTTGGCTTCGGCCGCCGGCTTGGTCGGGCCGGAAACTTTGGTCCAAGTCTCGCTCTGGCACAGGAAGGCGACGAGGCAACCCGTCATCGTCAGCGAGGTCGGCGAATCGAGCGCAATTTTGCCGATATAGTTCTTGCCGCTTTCTGGGTCAGTGATATCGCCCTCCCAATGGTTGGGCGTCGTTTTGGCGGCGTTCTTCAAAACTTGCGGCGGCGGCGAGCCGTCGGGCATGGGCTCGATCCCCTTGGCGCAAAGCTTGCCGGAGCAGTCGTAGAATTCCAACTTGTCGTCCGGATGTCCTTCGCGCACCCAAACGCCGTAAATGGCGTCCACCGCATTCGCCGCCGTTGGGGCGCAGAGGGCTGTCGCCATGGCGACGCTTAGAAGTGCTTTTTTCATGAAGCGGGACCTCTGTTTGTTGCGATGAACGCGATTCGCTCAAGCTAGCGAACGCTGTAACGCCGACTCGGTCAAGCCGCGTCGGCCGCATCCTTTATCGGCTCGCGGGGCGGACCAAGAAACGCCGGCACGATAATGAACGCCGCGAGCAATGTGAAGAACAGCGAGATGGCAAGAAGTTGGCCCATGCTCGCCGTTCCCGGATGACTTGATAGAATCAAGCTGCCGAAGGCGGTGCCCGTGGTCAGCGAGCTGAAGAAAATCGCGCGGGTGAGGCTTGACGCCAGCATGTCGACGACTCCCTTCCGCCAGGCGATAACGTAATAAATATGAAAGGCGACGCCGACGCCGAACATCAGCGGCAGCGCGATGATGTTGGCGAAATTCAGCGACATGCCAAGCAAATCCGCGGCCTGAAGACTCATTATGCCTGCGAGCACCAGCGGGCCCAGCGTCAAGGCGACGTCGATTGGATTGCGCAGCGCGACCGCCAGGATGATGAAGATGGCGATGAAGGCGTAGAGTCCCGCCTCAAGAAAAGCGCGGGTAATGGTCTTTTGTGCTTCCGACACGATCACCGGCGGACCGCTTGCGTCAGGCACAATCGCTTGGACCGCTTCGGCGAATTTGGTCATGATGACGCGGTCGTTGCTGTCGCCTTTGGGCGTCGCCTCGACTCTCACGATGCCCGCGTCGGAAATCCAGTCGCGACGCAAATCCGCAGGCAGGGTGCCGATGGTGACCCGTTGCGCCTGCAGCGCCTGACGAATTTCGCCAAGCATCTTGTCGAAGCCGTCAAATACCGCTTGGCGCGCTTTGGCGCGTGTTTCCGGGCCTGCTTTTGCTAGAGCGTCGAGGTCGTCGGCGAAGCGCGCCACGGCCGGGATGGGTTTCTTTGCCGTCGCCTTGCGCAGAGCCTTGGCGGCGTTGGTCAACGCCTTGACCGTCTCGGCATCGTTTGGCGGCGATTTCATCTTCGGATACAGGGCGCCGCGCAATTGCGAAACCGCCATATCGACGAGGGCGAGCTTATCGTCCTGTTCCTTGGGGATCAGGGAATCAATCGAGTCGACGTGATCGACTTCAGGCAGCGCGGCGATCTTCTTTTCCAGTTCGCGCGCGGCTTCAAGCGACGGCGCCAGCACCTCGATCTTGTTCGGCGCGGTTTTTGGATCCGTGGAAAGATCGAGGAAGGTCGCGACCGATTCGACCCTTTGATCGCGCAGATTCATCGGATTGGAGTCGAAGGTCAGATGCATCAGGGCGGGCATGCCGGCGAGAACGACGATTGCCGTGGCGATGAGCACGAAAGCGCGGTGATGCGCGATCCAATGGTCGACGGCGGCGAGCGACGCTGTCGCAATCGGCACATGTTCAGCGCGCGGGCGCAACAATTTGATCGCCGCCGGCAGGAAGGTCAGAGTTGCGATATAGGCGACGATCATGCCGACGCCGGCGATGAGTCCGAGTTCGGATACGCCGCTGAATGATGTCGGCAGAAAGCAGAAGAAGCCGGCAAGCAGGGACACGGCGGCGAGGGTGAGCGAGCCTCCGATGCCCCGCGTCGCCGAGAGCAGCGCGCGCTCGAGATCGTCGTCATTGTGCCGCTCTTCACGATAGCGGGTCGCGAACTGAATGCCGAAGTCCACGCCCAGGCCGATGAACAGCGCGGCGAAGGCCACCGAGATGAGATTGAAGCGGCCGATCATCAGAATGCCGAGCCCCGAAGTCATGGCGAGACCGGCGAGCAGGGTGATGAGCACCGCAAGGATCAGCTTTGGCGAACGTAGCGCCGCGAAGAGAATGAGCGTCACCACCGCGAGCGTGCCGGTGGTGTTCAAGGCCATGTTTTCGGAAATGGTGGCGAATTCGTCGTCGGCGAGCGGGATCTGGCCTGTCAGGCGAAGCGTGATTCCGTGCTGTTCGTCGAGATGCAGGTCCGCCGCCATTTTGCGCACGAGCTTGATCGCGTCGCCTCCCGGTTGCAGGTCGGTATAGTCGACGATGGGCTTGGCGATGACGATCCGGCGCTTGTCCATTTCCGGCGCGGCGGGCGCGCTTCCGCCGGAGGCAAATAGCTTGCCCCAGTCGACGTCGGCTTGTTTTCCCGCCAGCGCCGCTTCAATCGCGGTCGAAAACGCCTCGACGCCGCCGATATACATTTTCAGGGCGCGTTCGCTCCCGGAAGCGGACTTGAAATTGCCGACGAGCACGTTCGACAGACCGCGCAGACTGGGATCCTCGGCAAGCGGCTGCAGAACGTCGCGCTGGCCGATCATGACGCCGACATTTTTTTCGATGTCGGAGACGGGAAGGAACAGCAGGCCGTTCTTGTGGAAATATTCGTGCTCGTCAGGACGCCATACCCGCGAGAAGAGCGGCTGACCCTGCAGGGCGTCGTTGAGGCGCTTCGCGGCGTCGTCAGCCTCTTCGCCCGTCTTGGCGTCGATCACGACGACGATCACATCGAGAAGATCAGGAAACGCCTTGTAAAGCGCCGATTCGTTCTTCCGCCAGGCGATGTCGGGGGAAAAGAGATTGGCGGTCTCGGTGTCGATCGCAAATCGTTCGACAGTGACGTAAACGCCGCCCGCCGTCAGACCGAGAGTGAGCAGAACCACTGTCCAAGGCCAGCGGAGGCAAAAGGCGACCAGCTTTTCGAGCATTCCGTTTTCCCGCCTTTTTGGCGACAAGACCTCTTAGGCGCGGGAACCGGCGCTCTTCGGTCGTGTCCCTCTATACAAGCGCGCACCTAGACCACCAAGGCGGCTTGCGCCGAAACCTTAACTGCGAGTCCATGCGTCAATATGACGCGCCGACGTCACAAATAGGCCAGCCACCAAAGATCGCGACGTTGGCGCTTCACCTCGGCAAACCAGCGGCAAAGCGGGTAAAGCGCCAAAACAATCAACATCCACGCCATGTAAGCCGCCACAAGTCCCGAACCGAAATCCGGGGGAGGGCCTCCGGCTTTCGCCCAGCCGGCGATCTCGGTCAGCGAATAGCCTTGTCCAACGACGAAGGCCAGCGCCGCGGCGACTCCAAGGTAAAGATGCAAGACGTAAAAGAAGAGCGGCGTGCGGCCGAAGACCGTCAATGCGGTCCCGATCCATCCTTTCGCTCGCTCGAGCGCCGGCAGCGCCAGCGCCGCGCCGCCAAGCGTGACGAGGAGATAGAGAAGCGATGGCGGATATTTCGTGACGTTGAGGAATGAGAGCAGGGTAAATGTCGCGTCGCGCTGAACGCTCCAGGGATGCGGATCGCCGTAGAGATTTGAGTATCGCAGCAGGACGAAGAGCATCAGCGCTCCGCCTCCTGCGATATACAGCGCGCGGTCGCGCGTCTTCGCTAGTTCGAGGAACAGCGGACCGATTCCAAAGCCGAGCGCAGCGACGCCGATCCAGGGAAGCGCTGGATAGATAACGCCGCCGGGCGTATCGAGCGGCAGCTTGCCCGGTTCATGCAGCAGACTCCACCACGGCCCCAAATCGCCGAGGTCGGCGGCATGAACGCCATCGAGGAGGTTGTGGCCGAGAATGATCGAGACGCCGACGAAAAGCACGGTTCGCTGCGATAGTCGCGAGAGCGCGGCGAGCGCCGCCAGGCCGCAGCCGATCGCCCAGAGCGTCCCGAGTTCGATGTGTCCCGAACCCATGCTCCAGATCGGACTGATGACGACCACATCAAGAAAAATGAGCCACAGTCCACGCGCCGCGAGAAATCTCGAAAGCGCAGCAGGGTCTTTGACCTTCACGCCATAGAGATAGGCTCCGACTCCGGCGAGCAAGGTAAAGGTCGGCGCGCAGAAATGCGTGATGAAGCGGGTGAAGAACAGAAAAGGATAGGTGTGATCCAAATTCGTCGGCGAGAAGCGCATCGCGTCCGCGTCGAAGAAATCGCGCATATGATCGAGCGCCATGAGGACCATGACGAGACCGCGCAGCCGGTCGATCTCCGGCAGCCGATGCTCGTCATATAGCGGATTTCGCGCTTCGCTTATCCGAGCTTGGCGAGGCCCGGAAACAGCTCCAGTAGCCAATAGGACATCTCCTGAACGCCGCCGGTGAGGAAGGCGACGCCGGTGAAGACGAGCAGGACGCCGACGATTTTTTCGACTTTGCCGAAATGGCGCCGGAAACGAGCGACGAAGGCGAGGAAGCGGCCGAGCGCCAGTCCGGCGCCGATGAAGGGCAGGCCCAGTCCAAGCGAATAGGTCGCCAGCAGGGCGGCGCCGAGCGCCACCGTCTCCTGCGTCCCGGCGACCGCGAGGATCGCGGCGAGGATCGGTCCGATGCAGGGCGTCCAGCCGAAGGCGAACGCGAGCCCCATGACATAGGAGCCAAACAGTCCCATGGGCTTTGTGATCTCGGCGCGTTTCTCGCGGTACAGCAAGCTGACTTTGAGCAGGCCGATGAAGTGCAGGCCCATCAGGATGATGATCCCGCCGGCAACCCAGGACAGGATGTGCAGATTGGCGCGCAGCACCGAGCCGAAGGCGCTGGCCGTCGCGCCGAGCGCAACGAATACCGTAGAGAATCCGAGAACGAACAGGATCGAGGACAGCAGAATGTCGCGCCGCGCCGCGGAGCGCGTTTCGATTTCGAGATCCTCCATGCTGACGCCGGCAAGATAGGTCAGGTAGGGCGGCACCAGAGGCAGCACGCAGGGAGAAAGGAAGGACAATAGTCCCGCCGCCGCGGCCGCGGGGAATGTGACATTCGTCATTCAGTGTCCTCGGCTCGATCGCCTGCAGCGTTCTGCCACAGGCGCGCCGGCGCGCAAAGGTTCACAGGCAAGAAAAAGCCCCGCCGAAGCGGGGCCATTGGCGGACTCGCATATCGTCAGTCGTTGCGCTGGCCGAACAGGAACAGCAGCGACTGGAACATGTTGATGAAGTCCAGATAGAGCGAGAGCGCGCCAAATACGCTCTTCTTCTGGGCGACTTCGTAGCTGTCGCTCTCATAATACATGTCCTTGATGTTCTGCGTATCCCAGGCGGTCAGCCCGGCGAACACCAGAACTGCGACAATCGAGAGCGCGAACTGCAGGCCGGTCGACTGCAGGAACAGATTCACGAGGCCGGCGATCACAAGACCCCAGACGCCCATGACCAGGAACGAGCCGAAGGCCGAAAGATCGCGTTGCGTCATGTAGCCATAGAGGCTCAGCCCGCCGAATGCGGCCGCGGTGATAAAGAAGATGCGCGCGACAGACGCGCCGGTGAAGACCAGCAGAAGCGACGACATCGACAATCCCATCACCGCCGCAAAGGCGAGGAAAAGATTGCGGGCCGTCGCCGAAGAAATTGTGTTCGCCCGGGCGCCGATGAAGAAGACGAACGCGAGCGGCGACAGAATCACCACCCAGCGCAGGGGCGTCGTGTAGAGCATCTGGCCGAAGGGCGTCAGTGCGATCGCGCCCGGCGCGGCCTTGGCCACCGCCAGCATGTAGGTGCCTAGCGCGACGAGCCCGGTAACGCCCAGGCCGAGCGCCATATAGTTGTATACGCCAAGCATATAGGCGCGCAGGCCCTGGTCGATCTCAGCCGTTGTCGGCCGCGTGACTCCGCGCCCGTAGCCGAAGCTGGTGTTGCGGTCGAAGTTGGACATGTGATCCTCTTGCTCTGGCGGCAGGTTCGCGCCTCGCAATAGCGAACGCGCTCCCCAGCCTCGCGCTGAATATGGCTCCGCCTTAATTGGCTGGCAAGCTAATGACGAATGAACTCTTGTTAAGGTGGGCGCCAATTAGGGCGGCTTCACGAACCAGGCGCGTCCTCGAAGTTTTTTTCTGATTCTAGTCAATTACATTGCGGCGCACAAGACGCGGCCCATAAAGCGTTCCGCCGGAGGCCCGAGCAACCTGGCGATCGGTTGTCGTTTAGGCGGCAAGCGCGTTGCGCAGCGCGCAACGGCGGCCGATCGTCGCACCCTTGCTGATAGTCTGGAATCCGCTAACATCAACACTCAGGCGTCCTCACGACGCCATTTCAAGCGTAAGCTTGACGGAGTTGCTTTGTGCGGCGCGGAGCGACAATTTCTGAGAGTCGCGTGTTCTTGTCACACGAAGACCCAGGAGGTCATCATGCGTGAAGGTGGAAATCCGGACGCGCATCCCGTGCCGCACGGGGTTGAAAGTCGTGTCGTTTCGGAGCGCATGCGCCGTTTCGCCAAAGGCGTCCGTCCCACAATTCTTCCAATCGCTGCCCTCCTCGCGGCTGCCGTCGCCGGCGCGCCAGCTCCGGCCGAGGCGCACGGGCGCCTGGGCGCCGCGGAAGGCCGATG
The DNA here is from genome assembly GCA_016869435.1 of Alphaproteobacteria bacterium. Taxonomy (GTDB): domain Bacteria; phylum Pseudomonadota; class Alphaproteobacteria; order Rhizobiales; family Beijerinckiaceae; genus Methylocystis. The sequence continues at coordinate 29,811 of VGEB01000012.1, forward strand.
TCGGCTGTTCATCGGCCCGGACATTATGAATTTCACGGGCTACCTGCCCGAAGCGTCCAAGAACGAGTTCTGCGAGGATATTCCGGCCACCGGCCCGATGATCATGGTGCTGGACGCGGAGCAGGCCGAATTGCGCGACATGAAAATCGAACTGCGCATCGTCAAGGATGTCGGCGGCGAGGAGAAAGAGAACGAGAATCTCCAGGCGGTCACGGTCGCCTATCGAGAGCCGAAGACTTATCCGACCGGCACGATCAATTTCGAGCATACGTTCGACGATCCGGGATATTTCGTCGGCATCGTCACGGTGACAGGCGATCACGGCGAGCGATGGGTGTCGCGCTTCCCCTTTTCGGTGGGGAAAAGCTTCATGCGCGATCTTCCAATCTATCTGACCCTCGGGCTTGGCACGCTCGCCGCCTTCGTGATCTATCTCGTCCATCGTCGTCGCGAAACGGCCGCGGCTAAGGCCCACAAGCCGCCGCCTGCGCCACCGCCGCCGACGACGCCCGACGAGGATCACGGCCCGGAGGCGACTCCAGCGGAGTGAGGCGCGCGTTCGCCCTGGAAGCGAATCATGCGCCGGCGCGAAGACGCCGGCGTCTATTTTGACTTCTCGCGCGGTCGGCTTTCACTGTCCGCCATCGATCTGACGGCCGATCTGCGCAATTGCGCGTTGATACACGGTGGCGGCGTTCCAAGCCTGAATCGCCTCGAAATTGCTTTCGCCCGGCTGATAGCCGCCGCCAGCGCGCCAGCCATGGGCGTGGAGGAAGTTCGCCGTGGCGTTCAGCGCCGCGGCGGCGTTGTCCAGATTTCCGCCGCCGCCGTAGTTCAATATGTTCTTCGGCAGGAACTGCGTGTGGCCGATCTCGCCATGCATCGATCCTCTAGCGTTCGGCGACAATGCGCCGCGATCGACCAAGGTCAGCGCGGCGTAAAGCTGATCGGTGAAATAGTCGGAACGCCGGCAGTCGTAGGCAAGCGTCGCCACCGCCGATAGCGCATGCTGGTTGCCGTGCACGGCGCCAAACCCCGTCTCCATTCCCCAAATGGCGAGAAGAGGTCCCGGCGGCACGCCGTAATGCTGCTCGATCTGCGAAAAAAGCCCGCCGTAGGAGCGCTTGAGCGTACGCCCGCGCGCCACAATGGCCGGGCCGCCACGCTTCGCAAGGAACTGATCAAGGGACAGGTGGAAGCTTTTTTGGCCGCGATCCGCCGAAATCGTCGCCGTGTTGTAATGTGTCCCCATCAAGGCGCTGATGCCCGCCTGACCTATGCCTTGGGCGCGCGCCTCCTGCGCGAATTGCTGCTTCCAATTCTCGAAGCCGGCCGCCGAATGGCCGCATTGGGCCGCGGCCGCCGGATCAATGATTCCAGTAAATGCGAGCACAGTCGCAATTGTGAGGACAGTCCGCATAGCTGTTCTTCCCCTTTGTCCCATAACTTTGGACCAGCGTCCTTCGGGCCCCAACGTCGGCGGTCGCATTCACTCCGGTCGCCGCAGCCTATCTAGCTGTTTCCTTCCGCTGCGAGCGAGAGCTTACCCCGAATGGACAATTTTGCGCCACCGTTTCGTGGCCTTTCACAGCCTTGGCGTCTGATGGGCCACACGCCCCCAGCGAAGACGGAGCAGCTCAGCGTTCGGGGTTTGTCCATCAGGATCTCCCGCGTCTGCCAATTGGCGCGCGTCTCGATGCGACCGCAGCTCGGGCCGCACGGGGCAGGCCCTCATTGACGCAAGACGTCAGTAGGCTAGCATCGTCCTTCTGTGCCTCATGCGTTCCCGGACGATCTCGCTGCAGCCCATGGGCGAGGAGAGACGCCGGCAAAGTGGGGATGCGTTTTGCAAAAAGTTCTCGAAAGCGATTGGACGCTCGACGCGATCAAGCGTCGCGAAGAGGAGCGGTTAAAAGGAGAGCGCACCGCGCGACAGGCCGACGCCAAAACAGTCGAGACGCATCACGCCGCGGACATGTCGGGCAATAATTGGGTCGCAGAAGCATTCAGGCGCCGGCAAGAGGAAGAGCGCGCAAAGGCTGCGATCGATCAGTCATCCGGCGGCGATCGTACGGATGTGGCAAGCAGGGAAGTTCCGGTCGATAACTGGCTTATCGAAGGCTTCAAGCGTCACCAGGAAGAAGAGCGGCGCCTCGAACTCATCGCCAGATCAGAGGAAGCCGGCGCCCTGACCGTTTCGGCGGCTCGTTCGAGTTTCGATGCGAAATCCTTGCCCTCGTCCGCCCACGCCGCATTGGACGAAACCGCGAACCGCGGGCCGCGCGCCGGTGATGAAGTCGCGCGGCGGGGCGGCGTCGCTCGAAAGATCGCCATCGCCGGCGTCGTCGTTGTCGGCTTGGTCTCCGTCATTGGCCTCAAGACAGCGCTCTGGAATTCGGTCGATGCGCCACGTGGATTCGATCGTCGAGCGCCAAGCGCTACGCCTCCTGTAAAGGCCCGCCCCGCACAAAAAGAACAGCCTCGTCCGATCCAAGGCGCTTCGCAAGGCGCCGATACCGCCAACGTCCCAGCGACGCGCCCTGCGGCCAATGGCGGACCGCCGGCGAGCGATTCGACAGATCATCCGGGCGTCAGCGCGCCCGCAAAGCCTAGCGACGCCGCAATCATTTCTGCGCCGCCAGCCGAAGCGCCGCAAAATTCAACTCGTCCTCAGCCGGAAAACAAGGCTCAATCGCCGACCGCAGAACCGAGCGACAAGCCTCCCCAGGCAATCGCGGCGCCGCCTGCCGCATCTGCGCCCGCGCCCGGTCCGGCCGGGCCGAATGACCCCGCGTCGCCTGCAAGGCCAGATTCAACCGCGAAGCCGGCATCCGTCGGCCCTGAAACATCTGGGGGCGCGACTGGGCAGGATCAAAATGCTGCTGAGCCGAATCGCCATGCGCCGAACTCCAATGTCGACGCCAAATCGAAGCAGCAGGCGAGGGGAAAGAGCGGCGCCCGTCATTCGTCTGGGAAATCCGAGGGCCTTTCGACCTTCCTGAAGCGCACCGCCAATTCGGTTCGTAAATTTTTCGGGCGGCTCGGCACGCAGTAAGGGTTTCGCCAGTTAGCGACGCTGCGCGTCGCGGGCCGCGCAAGGCTCATTGGACCTCGCACAAGATTATGCCCATTTGAGTCTCACGCGGCATACGTGAGGCCCATGTCGGTCTCCGCCTAGTGAGACGCGAGCATTCCCGTGAGAACGATTATCGAGCCGTTTCGCATCAAGATGACCGAAGCGCTGCCGATCACGGCGCGCAGTGCGCGCGAAAACTATCTGGCCAAGGCCTTCAACAATGTCTTCCTCTTGGACGCCGATCACGTCACCATCGACCTGCTGACCGACAGCGGCACGGGCGCGATGTCCGACCGCCAGTGGTCGGCTCTGATGCTTGGCGACGAAAGCTATGCAGGCAGCCGCTCCTGGCGGCGGTTCGAGCAAACCGTGCGCGACATTACCGGCTTCAAACACATTCTTCCCACGCATCAGGGGCGCGCCGCAGAGCGCATTCTTGCCGCGACTCGTTTGAAACCAGGCAACGTCGTTCCCAACAATGGTCATTTCGACACGACGCGGGCGAATATCGAATATGTTGGCGCCGTCGCGATTGATTTACCGTCAACCGACGCGCGCGATCTCTACTCCGAGAGGCTGTTCAAGGGGAATATGGACCTCGACCGACTCGCGCAAGCGATCGAAGCAGAAGGCGCCGCGAACATTCCGTTTTGCATGATCACGGTGACCAACAACACCGGAGGAGGCCAGCCGGTCTCGCTGGAGAATATCCGGCGCGTCAAGGAACTGCTGGGCAAGCATGACATACCGCTGATCATCGACGCCTGCCGTTTTGCGGAAAACGCCTTCTTTATCAGGGAGCGTGAGCAAGGCTTTGCCGATCGAAGCCTTCTCGAAATCGCGCGGGAGATGTTTTCATTAGCCGACGGCGCGACAATGAGCGCAAAGAAAGACGGACTTGCAAATATCGGCGGATTTCTCGCCTGCAACAATGACGTTTGGGCCGACGATTTCCGCAACCTGCTTATCCTGACCGAGGGATTTCCGACATATGGCGGTCTCGCCGGCCGCGATCTCGAGGCGATTTCGGTCGGACTGATGGAAGCGCTGGAATATGACTATCAACGCTATCGTCATGCGACCGTCGAATATCTGGCGGCGGCGCTGATCGCGCGCGGCATACCGATTGTGCGCCCCGCCGGCGGCCACGCCATCTTTATCGACGCGGCTGCGTTTTGTCCGCATCTTGACGCCAGCGATTATCCCGGGATCGGGCTCGTCAACGCGCTTTATCTCGAAGGCGGGATTCGCGCCGTCGAACTCGGTAGCGTGATGTTCGGAAAACCTGTGCGAGACGGAGGCAGGGAGGTCGCCGCGCCGCACGAATTGGTGCGGCTGGCGTTCCCACGCCGGGTCTACACCCAAAGCCACTTCGACTATCTGATCGAAGTGCTGGATGTGGTTTGGCGCCAGCGCGCTTCAATCAAAGGCTGCCGGATCACGGAACAGGCGCCGTTTCTCAGACATTTCACCGCGCATTACGAACAGGTCGACGTTTGAAAAGTCGCGGCTTAAGCGGTTGACGACGGACCGCCTTGCGCGGCCTGAAACTGCTTAAGCTCGCTCGCGGAATAGTCGCCGCTTGCCTCGCAGTTCGGGCAGGTTGCTCTAAACGTCGCCCGTCCGGATAACTTGAGACCGCCTGCGCCGGTCGGTTCGTTCAGAATGGCGAAGTGCTGGCGACACTGTTTACATGCAAACCCGATATACCAGTTCCCCGGAATAAGCGCCGGCAACGTGGAAACGTCAAAGTCGCCGGTGAATTGAATGTCTTGGGGCATGGAGCCTCTCTTGAACTTTGCGAAGAATGTAGCCCCGCGGCGCGGATTTTAAGAAGCTACTGCATTTTCGACCGTGCAAAGCGAATAATGATCGTAGAGCGACGACGCCAGCGGCTGGTCCGGCCAGAAGGTTCGATGAAGGTCCGCGATCATGACGCGATCAAGCACTTTCGCGCCACATCGGTCCGCGAGTTCGGCAAGATCATCGATCCCGTATGTCCATGGCGCGCCCATCGCGGCGAATCGTTCGACGACTGCAGTGATTTCAGCATCGCCAGTTTGGTTGTCGATCACGTCCAGGGCGAGAAAGTCGAAGGAAGCCGAACAGCGTTTCATCTCGCTCATAAGGTCCGTCAGAATGCGACTCACGGCGCGATCATCCAGATACATGGTGTTGCCTTCCCATATGACATGAGCGGGAACGCTGAAATCGAATCCGCTTTCTCGCAGGAGATCGAGCATGCCATCCGTCACATAATCGGCTCCGATAAATGTCGTGTTGGGATCGACAGAATTTTTTTTGAGCCGCGCCTTCTTGAACGCCTGTGTTTCCGGCGCGTCGATTTCGAAATAGGCGACGCCCACGCCCGCGATCCGTTGCGGCCTTGTGTCCAGGCCGGCGCCGAGAATCAGGACCTGTCGGACTCCCTGGCCGATCTGATGACGAAGCCGGTCATCGAAGTAACGCGTCCTTAAACGCACATTGTTTCTGATCGGCGGGAATGACTGCGAGATGCGATCAGCGGCTTTTTTCGATTCTTCGTCGAGGAACAGGCTGACGAAGAGATCGCGGTAGAGCGGGTGGGCTTCCTTGTTTTCGTCGTTGCGAAACTCGGCGACGACGAAAGCGGTGCCAGCGACTTTTTCGATTTCGGTCATTTTGCCGCTCCTGCGCTTCTGCGCGGTCACTTTTGAGGAAAGCGTTCGAGCGACTGCGCCAGCGGGTCGGACGTTATCGCATTGGGTGGGGCATAGATGATCACCGCCGTCCACTTCGCGCCCTGACGGGCATCATCTGTGACATCCAAAAATCTAGAATCACATGTCCCCTCGCAATTGACCGTCATCGGAACATCTCCTAACCGAGAGTCGCCGAATGATCGCGCAGAAGAAATCCGGCGTCTGCGTCGGTCGACGGACTGTCGAATCGCAGAAATTTCGGAAAGGCGAAGATGATTGCGGTCGAAAGGCCGGCGCGGCAAATCGCGGGCCTGTCGTGGCGAGAGCGGCGACGGTGCAACCGGCTCAACTAATCGAGGACAAGGGGCGCGAGCGGCAGGACGACGAGCGGCGCATCTCCGCCTTACACAAACGCCGCGCCGTACGTCCATGGACGGGGCGTCTCTCCTAAAACGCGGCGCGAGCGCCAGTGCCGTCGGCCGATAACACGAAGACAGCAGCTGCCCTCGATCATCGGCCTGCGATGAATCTACCTGCGGTCGCCCTGACCGGCGGGGCTCGACGCGTTTCGTGAGAGCCGGGGCCTGGGAATGCTCAGCCATACGCTCGACTGCGTCAGCGCGTCCTCACAGAAAGGCCGGGTTTCGAGGTTTTGAAGCAGCGTCCTGATGGCGTGTCTTCGGCGTTGAAGCTTTCTCGTGGTCATTGGGAATCTCCTTTTTAGAGATGGACCACTAATCAACCGTCTCAAGCGTCACCCCGTTAACACGCGAAATCAAGCTCTGTTCCAGTCAGCGCCGACGATTTACGGCGAGCGTTGCAAATTTGTCGCGCCTGCCGCAGGGCGGAGCGGAGGGCAATTTTCGGCGGACGTTCCTACCAATAGACTTGTGCGCGCGCCTCGAAGAGGTTGGGATGCGCGCCATTGAAATAGGGGCCTTGTCGGGCCGGAACGCCAGTGGCGTATAGCGCGTAATCGTTAAGTGGCGCGGAGGCCTGCAGCACATGGACCCAGTTGAACTGGAAGTGGAATCCATTATCTGGATACCAGTTGAGCCCCAAGGTGATGTTCTGCTGGCGACCGCCGACGACGCCCGCGTTGGCGATATAGGAAGTTGCGGCAGCATTGGGCGCGATGAGCGTCGTATAGGCGAGCATGTTGTATAGGCCTGAGCCCGAATAAGGCCCGCTGTTGAGGTTGAGCGCGCTATAGCGCGCTGCGAGTCCGATCGCGCCGAATCCTCCGGCGCTCACCGGATTTTTAATCGCCACCTGATTGAACGTCGCGCCGATTTTGTTGGTCACATCATATGCGGCCGCGCGTTCTTCGCCGGTGAGATACCATTGCCCGTAGACATAAAAGCCGCTGAAAAATTGTGAGCCGCCGCCTGGCGCGAAAACGCCAGCCATGCGCGCCAGCATGATGTTGGGCGCATTGCGGTTGACTTGCTGTCCCAGATATTCCGCCTGCAGCGAGAGCGGTCCATGCGCCGCGGAGAGCTCTGCGCCGAAGGACTCGACATTGTTGACGCAATGCGCGGCCGCGGCGGCGGTCCACCCGGGCAGCGCGACGGAGCCGCAGGAGAGATCCGGCGTTCCGAGCAGCGCTTGATTAAGAATATAGGCTTCCGAGCGAATGCGATTGCCGACGCGCAACACGCGATCGTCGGACAATCCCGTGGCGCTGTTGGGCTGGTGATAGCGGCCGGAAACGCCGACATGCAGGAGATCATGCTGGGTCAGGATCGGCGCATAGGTCATTCGACCGGTGAATTCGAAATACTGGCCACCGCCCGTCGGAAACCAACCGGCCTTCGCCGGAACGCCGATGAGCGGCGGCGCGCTAACCACGGGGTTGGTGTTCAAGTCTTCGAAGCTCGTCGTAAAGACGCCGCCCTTCGCGGTCCAATTGTCGCCATAGGCGCCGATCGCCGCGCCGAGATGGCGGCTTGGCGCAATGGCTTCGACCGCCATCGCGCGCTCGATAAAGTCGCGGAAACGCGAGGAGCTGGTGAATTCAAGACTGAAGGGCTCAAAATAGCTGCCGATATGAATAAACGCCGGGTCTTTGGTGAAGGGTAGGGCGAGAAGCGGATGTTGCACCCCAAGATAGAAATCGCGAATGCCGCCTTGCACGGGCGCATTGAAGGGCGTGCCGTATTGCGAGCCCGCGAAATCATATTGCAGTTTGTAAAACCAGTACTGTGCGGCCTTGCCTTCAATCTCTAATCGAACTTGGCGAACGCCGGCCTGATCTGACCAGCCGTTCAGCGGCTGCGTCGTTCCGCCGCCGTCGAACTGCATGCGTCCGCCGATCTTGAAATTGTACGCCTTGTCCGCGGTTTCGACGAAAAGGCCGTTCTTGAACGAAACTAACACCGGCGGCGGAGGCGGCGGCGCGGCGGCTTGCGCCGCCTCCGCTTTCGCGACGCTGCTCTGAGCGGCGTGCGCGGCCTGCTGCGCTTCTATCTTCGCTTGGCGCGCTTCGCGCCGTAGCTTTGCGATCTCCGCTTCAAGTGTGCGAAGTCTCGCTTCAATGGCCTCGCTCGACGCCGCGTTTCCCGTCCCAGCCGCAAAGATTGCGACAAGACCGCCCGCCGCTACGCTATTTTTCCAACCCGTGAGATTCATGACTAGCTCGCTCGCGTGCGAGCCGCATTTGCGACTCGCTTAACTGCATTCGCGTTCTAGCCAAGTTTTCGTGAAGAGGTTTTGCCTGACTTTATCCGTCAAAGACAGAATATTGCTCGCGCATTTCACAAAATCGGCGTCGCCATATTCCAAACAGTGCGCCGCCTTTTTTTGCGTCGGCGCGGCGCCGCGGTGATTCATTCCATATTTTCAACGAAGGCGATCAGACCTTTGAGCAGCGTCGTCGGATCCGGCGGGCAGCCGCGAATATGAAGATCGACCGGGACCACTTTCGCCACGGCGCCAACGCAGGCGTAGCTATTGCAGAAAACGCCGCCGTCAAACGCGCAGTCGCCGACGGCGATCACCCATTTTGGATCGGGCGTCGCCGCGTAGGTGCGTTCAAGCGCTTCGCGCATGTTCTTTGTCACCGGGCCTGTGACCAGCAGGACGTCGGCATGACGCGGCGACGCCACGAAGCGCAATCCGAATCTTTCGAGATCGTAATAGGCGTTGTTGAGCGCGTGAATTTCAAGCTCGCAGCCGTTGCAGGAGCCGGCGTCGACTTCGCGGATTGATAGGCTGCGTCCCAGTTTCTGGCGCGCCGTGCGGCCCAGCGTATAGCCGAGCTCCGCCATCGACGCCGTATCCGGCGTTGGGGCCCGCTCGGTCAAGGCGCTTCGGAGCAAGCCCTGGAGCAAGAATTTCTGCATTGCTTATCCTAGAGGTCGTGCCCGGAATAGGAACAGTTGAAGGATTTGTTGCAGAGAGGGAAGTCGGCGACGATGTTGTCCTTGATCGCGGCTTCGAGCAGCGGCCACTGGAACCAAGACGGATCGCGCAAATGACAACGTTGCACGACGCCGTCCGCGCGGATGCGAAGCCAGACGAAAATATCGCCGCGGAATCCCTCGACGAGCGCCGCGCCTTCGCGCGTCCAGTCGTCGGGCGGCGCCCAAGCGGCGATGATCGGACCTTCCGGTGCGTCATCGAGAATCTGTCTGACGATTTGCAGCGAGGCTTTGACCTCGTCGAAGCGGACCCAGACGCGCGCGTCGACGTCGCCCTCTTTCGATGCGCCAACCTCAAACGTCAACCGCGGATAGGGGGCGTAGCCGATCGCCTTGCGGGCGTCGAACGTACGGCCGGAGGCGCGCCCGACATAGCCGCCGCAGGCATATTGCCTGGCGAGAGCCTCGCTGACGAAGCCCGTCCCGACAGTGCGGTCCTGCAACGATGTCGTGTCGCCGAAGAGCGCGATCAGCCGCGGAGTCATCAGTTCGATCCACTCGACCATCGCAAGAAGCGCCGCTGCGTTCTCCTGCTTCAAATCGACGGTCGTTCCTCCCGGCGTGATACGATCCATCATCAGCCGATGCCCGAATGCGCTTGCCGCTTCTCTCAAGATGCGTTCGCGCACGAGATTGCATTGCGCCTGCATCAATGCGAAGGCGGCATCGTTGCAGATGGCGCCAATGTCGCCGAAATGATTGGCGAGCCGCTCCAGCTCGGCCATCAAGGCGCGCAGATATATGGCGCGCGGCGGGACGTCGACGTCAAAGGCCGCCTCGACCGCCTGGGCGAAAGCCAGACTGTAGGCGACCGTACTGTCGCCGGAAACGCGCGCGGCGATCCGTGCGGCGCGCTCGATCGAGGCGCCGCACATCAATTGGTCGATTCCCTTGTGAACGAAGCCGAGCCGCTCCTCAAGGCGCACGACAGTCTCGCCATTTGCAGAGAAGCGGAAATGACCCGGCTCGATAATGCCAGCGTGCACGGGCCCGACCGGTATCTGGTGCAGCGGTTCGCCCTCGGTGGGGAGGAACGCATAAGGGTCGCAAGTCGACTCGATCTTTTCCGGCGCGCTGCAGGGATGACGCAGTCCCCACCGGCCGTGATCGAGCCAGCGGCGAGCGTCGGAGGCGCCTTCGGGTCTTAAGCCATAAAGATCGTGGATCGCGCGCTCGAGGCGGGAGGCTGGAGGATGAACGCCTCCGACCGAGGGAAAGGCGCCTTCCGGGCACTCCAATGTGACGATGCGCAGACGCGGTTCGCGCGGTTCGAGCATGGCCATATGGACGCTGGAACTCTCGCCCCAGAGGCTCAAGAGTTCGCGCTCGCCTTTTGCGAGACTCGCGGCCAAGGCAAGCCAGCCCCCTTCATCGACCAACTCCCGCGGCCAGGGCAGGCAGGTCGGCTGCGACGGCCGGGCGGCGGTCTGTTTGCTGGCGAAGTTCATCTCTTTATCCTTCGAGCTCAACCCAAGAGACGCGCGACGTTCTGGAACCAGGTCACAAGGTGAGAGGGGAGATAGAGGCCGGCGAGCAGCACAAGCGAGAGATGCGCATAGAGCGGCAGCATCGACGCTTTCACCTCGCCCTCATCTCGGCTTGGTTCGCCGAACGCCATTCCCGTAAGCCTCAGCAGCAAGGCGCCGAAGGCGAGCAGAAGGCCAAAAACAAGCGGGATGGCGAGGAGCGGCTGGCGCGCGAAGGTCGAACTCACCACCAGAAATTCGCTCATAAAGATGCCGAGAGGCGGCAGGCCGATGATCGCGACGACGCCCACAACGAGGCTCCAGCCGAGCGCCGGCTGGCTTTGCGTCAGCCCCCTGATGTCGGCGATCTTCTGCGTGCCCTTGGCCTGGGCGATGTGGCCGACCGAAAAGAAGATCGCGGATTTTGTCAGGCTGTGCATGGTCATGTGCAGCAGGCCGGCGAAATTAGCGAGCGGTCCGCCCATGCCGAAGGCGAAGGCGATGATGCCCATATGCTCGATCGAGGAATAGGCGAACAGCCGCTTGATGTCGTCGCGGCGGTAGAGCATGAACGCCGCCATGATAAGCGACGCGAGGCCAAGAGTGATCATCAGCGGCCCCGGCGTGATCGCCGCGGCATTGGCGGTGAGCAGCATCTTAAATCGCAAGACCGCATAAAGCGCGACATTTAGGAGAAGGCCGGATAGGACCGCTGAAATCGGCGTCGGGCCTTCCGCATGCGCGTCAGGCAGCCAGGCGTGCATCGGCGCTAAACCGACCTTCGTGCCATAACCGAGCATCAGGAATACGAAGGCGACATTGAGCATACGCGAATTGAACTGCGGCGCCTGCGTCATCAGCGTCTTCCAGACCATGGCGTCGTAGCCCTGGCCCAGAACTGGCTCGGCCGCCATGTAGATGAGGATGGTGCCAAAGAGGGCCAGCGCGATGCCGACGCTGCCGAGGATGAAATATTTCCAGGCGGCCTCGAGCGCATGCGGCGTGCGGTAGATGCCGACCATCAACACGGTGGTCAGCGTCGCGACTTCGACCGCGACCCACATCAGGCCGATGTTGCTCGCGAGCAATGCCAGATTCATCGCGCACATCAGCGACTGATACATTGCGTGATAGAAGCGGACATTCGCCGGCGTCAGCCGTCCAGTTTCGATTTCATGGTCGATATAGCTCGCGCTGTAGACGCTTGTTGTGAAGCCGATGAACGTCGAGAGCACGACGAAGACGATGTTGAGATCGTCCACAAAGAGATAACCGCCGCTCTCGGGTTCGACGATCAGCAAAATAAGCACGAAAAGAAAGGTCGCGCCGCTCGCGCAGACATTGATGACCGCCGAGCGCCGGTATTCCGGCTCCAGCGCAACGGCCACGGCCGCGACGGCGGGAATGGCGACAAGCGCGTTCGAGACCAGCAGCAGATCGGAGTTCATGGACGTTCTCCGCGCGCGCGATCGAGTTCGAAAAGATCGACGTTGTCGAAGCGCTCGCGAATGCGAAACAGGAAGATGCCGATCACGATGAAGGCGATCAGAATCGAGAAGGCGACACTGATCTCGACGACGAGCGGCATGCCTTTGGCGCCCGCTGCAGCGAGGATCAGACCGTTTTCCAGCGACATGAAGCCGATGATCTGGCTGACCGCGTTGCGGCGCGTCACCATCATCAGCAGTCCGAGCAGCACGATCGCCAGCGCGAAGGCGATATCCTCGCGTGCCAGCGGGTCGGCGGAGGCCGTCGCCGGCAGCATGACCACGAGTGACAGCGCCACCAGAAATATGCCGATGAGCATGGTGATGCCGACGCCGCCAACCACTTCGACGGTTCGATGGACGCCCAGCCGCTCGATGATGCGGCGCAGGCTGAAGGGAATGATCAGCGCCTTGAAGATCGCCGCGATGGCGGCGGTGACATAAAGGTGAGGCGCATCCTGATAATAGGCCTGCCAGGCGACCGACATCGAGAGAATGACGGCGTGCAGTGTGTAGATATTGATCAGTCCGGACAGCCGATCCTGATAGAGCAGCATGAAGCTCGTCAGCACCAGCGCGCCCGCGAGCACATGGGCGATGTCAATTGTCAGATGCTCCATCAGAGGCTCCGGGTCACAAAAACAAGCAGCGTCGCGAGGAGGCCGAGCATCAGCCCCGCGCCGAGAAAGTCCGGAACGCGGAAGACGCGCATCTTCGCCGTCGATGTCTCAAACAACGCGAGCAGGAAGCCGCCGATCGCGAGCTTCAACAGATAGGCGCCGAGACCGATGGCCATCGCCTCCAGGCGCGCATCATGTCTTGCGAGTCCGACCGGGAAAAAGACGCAGGCGATGAGAGAGACGTAAAGCAGCAGCTTGAGCGCCGAAGCGAGCTCGATGAGCGCGAGATAGCGCCCTGAATATTCAAGCACCATCGCTTCATGCACCATCGTCAGTTCGAGATGCGTCGCCGGATTGTCGACGGGGACGCGTCCATTCTCGGCGATGGCGACGATGAGCAGGCCGACAAGCGCCATGCCGACCGAGGCGCGCAATTCCAAATTCCCGGCCATATAGGCCGCGATTTCGGAAAGCTGGGTGGTTCCGGCGACGAAGGAGACGGTGAAAACGATCATGATGGTCGCCGGCTCCGCCAGCGAGCCGAACATCGCCTCGCGACTTGAACCAATGCCGCCGAAGCTCGTTCCAATGTCCATGCCGGCAAGGGCGAGGAAAAAGCGCGCGCTGCCAAGTAGCGCGATGATGGCGATGAGATCGGCCGACCAGCTGAACATCAGGCCCGTGGCGAATGTTGGCACCAGCGACGCCGCAACCCAGGTCATGGCGAAAATCAGATAAGGGGCCGAACGATACAGCCAGGACGCGTTGTCGGCGAGGACGACCTCCTTACGCAACAATCGAATGAGGTCGCGCCAGGGTTGGATGATCGGCGGTCCCTTGCGGCGCAGGAGACGGGCTTTCAGTTTTCGAATAAGGCCGATGAGCAGCGGCGAGAGCGCGAGCGCCAAAAGCATTTGGGCGCCCTGCGCGACAAGGTCGAAGAGAAATGTCATATCGCCACCAGAACCAGCAGGAAGACGAGGGCGGCAAAAACGAGCGCGAGATATTCTTGAATCGTCAGAAGACTGAGGATATTCAGACTTGAGGCGCAGGTCTCAACCGCCCGCGTCAGCGGCGCATAGAGATAGTCGAAGATGCGATCCTTGATCTCGACGTTCAGGCGCGCCGCCCGGATGTCGCCCGGCGCCGGCATGTCGAGTCGCTCCTTCACCGAAAAGGCGATGACGCCGAGCGTGCGCCGGATCGGCTGCGCGAAGCTGCTGCCCGTATATTGGGTCGTGGGGCTCGTTTCGATGTAACCGCAGTCCCACGCGGGCGCGCGCCGCGACCGCGTCGAGCCGAATTTGTGGATCACCCATCGCGCCGAATATGCCGAGAAGAGAATGAAGATGAAGACCAGAAGCCCATTATAGGAGCTGCGGCTTTCGGCGACCGGCGCGATCGATAGCCACGAGAGTTCGGCCTGAGTCGGCATGCGGCCCCCGACAAAGTCCCTTGCCGCCGGCGAAATCGTGTCGATGACGAGGCTGGGCAACAGGCCGGCGAGAAGGCAGAGCGTCAGCAAAGCCGCCATCGCTCCGATGGACCAACGATCGGGATCCTTTGCGGTCCGCGCGGAGTCGCTGCGCGGCCGTCCGAGGAACGCGACGCCATAGGCGCGGATGTAACAGCCGGCGCCGAGCGCCGCGCTCAGCGCCAGCGCGACGCCGACGGCGGGAACGAGAAGCTTCACCGTCCATTGCGGCAGCGACGGGCTGAGCAGGATGGCCTGGAACACCATCCATTCCGAGACGAAGCCGTTCAGCGGCGGCAGGGCGGAGATGGCGACGCAACCGCCGAGAAACAGAAAGGCGGTTTTCGGCATGGAATGAATAAGTCCGCCGAGCCGCTCGATGTTTCTTTCGCCGCTTCCGCCCAGTACGGCGCCGGCGCCAAAGAACAGCAGGCTCTTGAACAGCGAGTGATTGAACACGTGAAACAGCGCCGCAGTGAAGGCGAGCGCGGCCGGCAGCGCCAGACCATTGGCCTTGAAGGCCAAAGCAAGTCCAAGCGCGATAAAGATGACTCCGATATTTTCGATCGTGCTGTAGGCGAGAAGCTTTTTCAGATCGCTTTGGATCGTGGCGAAGAGCACGCCGATCAGCGCGCTCGCCGCGCCAAACGTCAGCGGTTCGATCGACCACCAGAACGCGGGCGGCCCCAGCAGATCGAAGACGACGCGAATGAATCCGTAAATCGCGACCTTGGTCATGACGCCGCTCATCAGCGCCGAGACGTGGCTGGGCGCCGCTGGATGTGCGAGCGGAAGCCAGATGTGGAGCGGCGCGAGTCCGGCTTTGGAGCCCATGCCGACGAGCGCCAGCGCCAGAACGAGGCCGGTTTTCCAGCCCTCTTTCGTCGATTCGCGAATCGAGGCGAAGTCATAGGCGCCTTCGATCCCGCCCAGAACGCCGAACGCCATCAGCAGCGCGAAGCCGCCGAAACTTGCCATCAACAGATAGACGAACCCCGCGCGCCTGTTTTCCGCGTCATGGTGATGCGTCAGCACCAGCGCCCATGACGCGAGCGACATGAACTCCCAGGCGACGAGAAAACTGAAGGCGTCGTCGGCGAGCACGACCATGTTCATCCCAGCGAGAAACGCCGGGTAGAACGGCAGCACGCGCATCGGCTCCTTTTCATGCGCGCCATAACCGATGGCGTAAGCGCTCGCGGCGGCGCCGCCTAGATTGACGACGGCGAGAAAAAACGCGCTCAGGACATCGATCCTGAAATGCATGCCGAGCCACGGAAGCCCGAAGGGGAGGGTGGTCGACAGCACATTGGCGCCTCTCGGCATGGCCGCCGCCAAGAAGAGGATGCTGCACAGAGCAATGCAGAGACGGTAGACATTGCGGCTGATGTCTGGGTTCCGCCTGTCGACGATGGCGTAGACGCCGACGGCGAGCAACGCGCTGATGCAGGTCAACGCCAGGTAGAGCGGCATGCTTGTCACCTTCCGGTCGACGTGGTCCGCGTCGGTCGCGTTTCGCGCACGAACCTTGCGAATCAGGCGCTGCGCTTGCGCGGCGCGAGAGGATGCTTGGATGTCGCAACGTGCTCATCGAGCCCGCTGATCTCGGCGCGCCCGCCGTTTGATTCATAGTCCTCGCAGAAGTGGTGCAGGTTCTCCATCACCGTATGATCGACGCACCAAGACTCTGAGAGATCGATGATAATGGTCTTTCGCTTTGGGAGTTTGCCGAGGTCGCTCCTGAGCGCGAGATAATTGGCGAAAAAGGCGGCGCCGCCGATCTTGACCTCATAGACGCCGGGCGCGCTCTCGACGACGTTGCGGCGCAGCTTGAAGACCTGCTTCCAATTGACGCTGCGCCATATGTGGAACAGGAACTCGGCGACGATGCCGATCGCGACGCCGATCAAGAGATCGGTCGCCAGCACGCCAATGATGGTGATCACAAAAACAGCGAGCTGGTCCCAGCCGATCGCCAGCGTCTTCTTGAACTCGAGCGGAGATGCGAGACGGTAGCCGGTGAATACCAGCAGCGCCGCGAGCGAGGCGAGCGGAATCTCGTGAATGACCCTTGGGAAAA
>VGEB01000013.1 GCA_016869435.1 Alphaproteobacteria bacterium
AAAGGCGCCCAGCGTCAGCTCTTCGCGCACCCCCTGTTCGATCAGTTCAGTAATCCGGTCGGAGGTAAAGCCCCAACCCAATCGTTCGAGCAGCGCGCGGCTGCGATCAAGTCCGGTTGTCTTGCGTTCGCGGCTCATGACAGGGCCTCCAAGGCGCGCTGATAACGAGCGAGATCGGGGCGCGCCGCCGTGACCCCCGGCGTCTCCCAGCTCCGTGGCAGGACGAGTTGGCGCGCCATCCGGCCCAAGGGCGCCGGGGCGATGACCCGCGCGTCGGAAGGACCGTCATAGTGAGACTGATCGACCAAAAGCCGGCAATCGGTGTGACGCGGAAAGGTGGCGATACAGTCGCCCCGCCGGTAAATCTCCACTGTTCGGGCGCAGCCGCGAACGTCGACCGGAGCGCCGACATGTCGGAACGGCACGCTGTATTGCCGGCCTCAAATGCCACCAGACAATCGCGTCCGACAGCCGATAATCGGCGGCCGGCTCTGCACCCAATCGACCTGCGCCTAGAGCCCAGGCCGTGTCTCGACACGGCGCACAGGACGCATCGCCGGCGGCGGTCGACGGCGCCGTACATAGCGCAAAACAGACTTGTAGCTGCCGGCAAATCCGTGCAGACAAACCAGCAGATCATACAAAGTGCGAACGCCCTCCGGACGACTCGCCGATGCCGCTTGCTGTTCCATCCAATCCTCAATGATCGCAGCAAAGGCGGCGCAGGATTCTTGCTTGTCCTGGCGTCCGTCAGCAGCCCGCGCGCGCAATCGCCGCAATCGATAGCGAACCGTGCTCTCGTCCACGCCGAGTTCGGTCGCAATGCTGCGGACGCTGCGGCCCCACTCTGTCGAAACCTGTGCGCACACGATGGCCTCCGGTCGTAGCTTTCCCAGTTCCGATCTCCCGCCGCCTCCGAATCGAAAGCGACAGCCTCACTTGCATTCGACAGTGCGGAAAATTTCGTGTCCCCTAAGACCGAAATTATTGCGTCCCGTGACACGATGTGGCGGGACGGCTCCGAGTTCCGTTTCAAGGCGTCGCCGGCGCTGCATAAGGGTTGAGTTCGACGCGTCGACTGCGCGTTGAAAGCGTATTGACAGTCAGGGAATCCGCGTGAGCGGAGAACGGTTCTGATGCAGACCAAGGGCGGCGGGAAGCACGATATCTTGCCTGTGGCGCGCGCAATCGCGACCACGCTGGAATGCCTGTGGATGATGCCCCGCGATCCCGATGCGAACATGTGCCGCAGCGTCCATGTGACGTTGCAGAGCACGGAGGAGTGCGTGGTGCTTCAGAGCTACGTTCGACGCAGCAGGTTCGTCGGCGTGTCGATGTTGAACAACAGCGCAATCGCACGATAGCGCGCGGTCACGCGAGGTCTTACGCTTGCATACGATCAAACGATGGAGGAGATTATGGTTGCAAAACAGTCGGGAAGACGCCCAATTAGGAGAGCAAGATAAAGCGAGCTGCCGCTCGCCTTTCGCTTCGCGAAAGAAGTGTTTGTCTGCACATTGTTTTTGGCGCATCGCGACAGCACCTTTTCGGCACCAAGCGAGGTGCGCGTCGTGCCGACGTGGAAAAATTCCTTCAATTGTTCAATGCCGAGCGTAGTGCCGTTCGCGATGTGCGCCGTCAACGATTTCGCCGCTCCTCCGACACAGCCCGCAATTCTTCGCTATTGCGCGATGTGTGTTTGACGTCCCTTGCAGCAAGAATTTCGACGCCTGATTGTTACGATATGGCAGGCGACGATAGCGACGACTTTCGTATTCGACCTGGGCGTCTTCGCAGTGGCGGCGCGCGCTTGGGAGTGGGCCCACAATCCTTCGTGCGTCAGGTCGAGTCCGCCGTTCGCAAGGCGGGCGGTAACCCGAGCCGGATAGGAGGCGTCGCCGGGAAGAAGAGCGGGCGCTTCAACGCGCGCGGCCGTGGCGCGAAAGCGGCGGCGTCTCTGTCGGCGGATGCGGGCGGATGGCGTCGCGACTCGAGCGGCCGTTATCGCGCGCGACGCGTCATCGTGAAGGCCCGGGTGGTGAAGCTGAACCCGCAACGCCGCGCCGGTAGGTCGGCTCCAAAAGTCCGGGGCGCCATTAGTCGCGCCGCCGACGCGCATCTGCGCTATCTCGAACGCGACGGCGTGACCCGTGAAGGGGAGAAGGGATGCGCCTATTCGGCGATCGAGAATGAAGCCGACGGCCGCGCCTTCATCGAACGGGGGCGTGAGGACCGGCATCAATTCCGCTTCATCATTGCGCCGGAGGATGCGGAAGAGATGACCGACCTTCGCCGTTTTACCCGAGACCTCATGCGGCAGATGGAGACGGACCTCGACACGCAGCTCGACTGGATCGGCGTCGACCATCACAACACCGGCCATCCCCACACGCATGTCATTGTCCGAGGCGTCACCGACGACGGCAAGATTCTCAACATCGCCGGCGACTATATCGCCCATGGCGTCCGCCACCGTGCGAGCGAACTCGTCACCCGAGAACTCGGGCATCAGAGCGAGATCGACGTCGCCCGAAAGCTTGCAAGCGAAGTCGACGCCGAGCGCCTGACGCGGCTCGATAGGATGCTGCTCTCCGGAGCAGCAGGCCGAGGGCGTCGTCGATCTACGGCCGGGCCAAGGCGGCTCCTATCCGATCCGCGAGAACCGGCATCTTCTGATCAGCCGGGCGAAACGGCTGGAGCGATATGGACTCGCCGCCGAGGCTGAGCCCGGACGCTGGCTCGTCGCCGATAAAGCCGAGGCGACCTTGAAACAACTCGGCGAGCGAAACGACATCATCAAGACGATGCACCGGGCGCTCGCCGATCATGGCCTCGCCGAGCAACGCGGGGCCGACCAATATCTCCTTCGCGGCGAGCGCGCCGGCGCGCCGATCATCGGCCGCGTCCTTGGCAAGGGACTGGCCGGCGACGAGATGGGGGAGAAGGTCTATCTGATCGTCGACGGCGTCGATGGACGCGTTCATCATGTTGAGTTCGCCAAGCCGGAGCGCCTTGACGATGTTCGGCGCGGAATGATCGTCGAAGCGAAGCCGGTCGTCGCCGAGCCAAGGGCGGCGGATCGCAACATCGCCATCGTCGCCGAGGGCGATGGCGGCATCTACCGACCCGGCGGTCATCTCGAGCTCATCCGCGACCGTTTCGAGCGGCAGGGCAAAGACCCGGACGCCTTCGTGCGTTTCCATGTCCGGCGTCTGGAAGCGCTGCGCCGGGCCGGCCATGTGGAGCGGTTTGACGCCGACAACTGGCGCGTTCCGTCCGACATCGCCGAACGAGGCATGCGCTACGATCTCAGTCGTGGCGGCGACGGCCTGTCCGTCCGCATCCTGTCGACGCTCGATCTCGAAGCCCAGATCGGCAGCGATGGCGCCACCTGGCTCGATCGGGAACTCACCTCGCAAAGCCGAACGCCGCTCACGCATGCCGGCTTTGGCCGTGACGCGGCAAATGCGTTGGAGCACCGCAAGCACGCCCTCGCCCACATGGGTTACGCCACGCGCCTGCCAGATGGCGGTATCCGTGCGCCCGGCGACCTGCTGTCGCGTCTGGAGCGTGCAGAAGTCACGCGAGTCGGCCGCGCCATGGCCGCCGAGCGCGGGCTTGCCTTCAATGAGACCAAGACCGGCGGCTCTGTCAGCGGCAGGCTTGTCGGCTCAACGCAACTCGCCAGTGGCCGCTTCGCGATGATCGACGACGGACTTGGTTTCAGTCTCGTCCCCTGGCAACCCGTCCTCGACAAGCGCCTCGATCAACATATCACCGGCGTCGTGCGCGGCAGCAGAATCGAATGGAATTTTGGCCGCAAGCATGGGCTTGGATTGTAACCCCCGGGCCTTGGATAGCGCCTCCGCATTGCCAAATGACCCACAGAGTGGTACATAGCCTCTTATAGAGGTTGCGGCATGATCGAAAGCTTTCGAGACGATTGGTTGCGCGCCTTCTTTGTCGACGATGTTCGCTCAAAGAAAATCCCGCCCGATCTGGAAAGCCGCCTGTTCCGCAAACTTCAGATGATCGACGATGCGACAACGGATCAGGATTTGCGTGTCCCGCCGAGCAACCACTTCGAGAAACTGCGCGGCGATCTGGCCGCCTTTCATTCAATCCGGGTGAACAAGCAGTGGCGACTCATCTTTCAATGGGATGGCGCCAAGGGTGAAGCATCCGGCGTCTATCTGGACGACCACAGTTACCAATGAGGCAGCCATGTTGATGACGAAGCGCAAGCCGGCGACCATCGCGGAAATTCTGGTCGAAGAGTTCATGGGGCCGATGGGGCTGACCCAGGCCGCCCTGGCGGAGGCGATGGGCGTCCAGCGCAAGCATGTCAACGAACTGTGCAATGACCGCAGAAATGTGACGGCGGCGACCGCTCTCATTCTGGCTCGCGTATTCGGCAACAGCCCCGACTTCTGGCTGAACGTGCAGCGGCGCAGCGATCTTTGGGACGCGATGCACTCACCCCGTGAACGCAAGCGGATCGAACGGGCGAAGCCGTTGAAAGCGGTCGCATGATGCGCGCCGGCGCTACGTTGATGCAGCCGATGATGGCCGCATCCGCGACAGCGCCGCCGAAATCGCGAAGCGAGCGCCAGCGTAGAGTCGGACTGTTCCCTTTGATGGAAAGTAGCGCGATCATGTTGGCATGTTTCGATCACGCGCTCGCACGGCCAAGAATCGTCGACACAACGTCATTTATTCGGCGCCGCCTGATGATTTGTTCGATTATCTCCAGTCGCCGACGCGTCCCGTTGGGAGGCCGCACAAGCACGACCCCGAAAATTGGACGGTCGCCGACGACTGGCCCGAGCACGTTCCCGTCAGCGAAGCCGAGGTCGATGTCTACGAGGCCTGGTTCGGCGATTTGGTTGACCGTATTTTCGGGCCTTGCCAATGAGCAGTTGAGAAGGCCGCCGCCATGACCATCCCGCTTCGCGCCGCCCTTTACCTTCGCGTCTCGACGGCGCGGCAGGCCGAGCATGACGTTTCCATCCCCGACCAGCGCCGGCAAGGCGAAGCCTATTGCGCTTCGCGTGGCTATCAGCTTGTCGAAACCTATGTGGAAGCGGGCGCTTCCGCCACCAACGACCGCCGGCCCGAGTTCCAGCGCATGATGGAAGCGGGAACCGGAAAACCGGCCGCTTTCGACATTGTAATCGTGCATTCGTTCTCGCGCTTTTTCCGCGATCATTTCGAACTGGAGTTCTACGTCCGCAAGTTGGCGAAAAACGGCGTCAAACTGGCGTCGATCACCCAGGAGCTCGGCGACGATCCGATGCATGTCATGATGCGGCAGATCATGACATTGTTCGACGAATACCAGTCGAAGGAAAACGCCAAACACGTTCTGCGGGCGCAGAAGGAGAATGCTCGCCAAGGCTTCTGGAATGGTTCGCTGCCGCCGATCGGCTATCGCGTCGTCGCGGCCGAGCAGCGCGGCGCGAAGATCAAGAAGAAGCTCGAAATCGATCCGCTCCATGCCGACACCGTGCGCCTCGCTTTCAGGCTTGCGTTGGAGGGCGATGGAACGTCAGGACCGATGGGCGTCAAATCTATCGTGACCTACCTGAACGCCCGACGCATTTTCACGCGCGACGGTGGACGTTGGGGCATCGGGCAAATCCACCGCTTACTGACCCGCCCGACCTATATCGGGCGTCACGAGTTCAACAAGCGCAGCAAGGCCAAGGTTCTCAAACCCGCGAGCGAAGTCATCGAGGTCGAAACGCCACGGCTGATCGATCAGGCGACCTTCGACGCCGTGCAGGCGCATCTCCGTTCGCGCAACCCCAAGGTCATGCCCGCCCGCGTTGTCAGTGGGCCGACCCTCCTTACCGGCATTTGCTTCTGTGCAGCCTGCGGCGGGGCCATGACCATCCGCACCGGCAAAGGTGCACGCTATCGCTATTACAGTTGCTCGACCGCCGCCCGGCAGGGCGAGACCGGTTGCAGGGGTCGGGCGATTCCCATGGAAAAGCTCGACGACCTCGTCGCCGGCCATCTGGAAGACCGCTTGCTTGACCCGGAGCGCCTTTCCGAAATCCTCGCTTCCGTTCTCGACCGTCGTCAGGACCGGGCGGAGCGTCGCTGTGAACATATTGCAGAACTCAATAGGCGTGCCGCCGAGGCGGACGCCCGTTTGCGGCGTCTTTACGGCGCCATCGAAAGCGGCGTCGCCGACCTCGACGATCCGGCGCTGAAAGAGCGGATCAAGGAACTCAAGGCGACCCGCGATCAAGCTCGGGCTGACGCCCAGCGCGCGGCCCAAGCAGCGCAGGGATTCGGCGCGGCCATTACGCCCGCTCATGTCGCCGCCTTCGCGCGGGAGGCTCGCGAACGCATCCGACTTCCCGGCGGCGGCTACCGCCGCGACCTGCTTCGCGCCCTCGCCCAGCGGGTCGAAGTCGCGGAGCGGGAAGTCCGAATCATGGGATCGAAGGGGAATTTGCTGCGGACTCTCGCCGGCGCAGCAGGCGTAAAATCGGCTACCGGCGGTGTGCCCACTCCTGTTCTGAACTGGCGGAAGGGGTGGGATTCGAACCCACGGTGGAGTCGCCCCCACGCCGGTTTTCAAGACCGGTGCCTTAAACCGCTCGGCCACCCTTCCGCGCCGGACGTGATATAGCACGCGTCGCCTTATTCGCGACTGAGGATTTGCGCGTGCCGCTCTATTTCGCCTATGGCTCCAATATGGACGCCGCCGCCATGGCGACGCGCTGTCCGAGGTCGCGGCTGATCGGACGGGGGCGGCTCGCGGGCTTTCGGACGATCCTCATGCCGTCAGGCTTTGTCAGCGTCGCGCCGGACCGTCGCATGTGCGTTCATGGCGTATTGTGGGACGTCGCGCTCGGCGACGTCGCGGCGCTCGATCGCTACGAAGACGTCGCCCATGGACTTTACGCCAAGCAAAACCTTCTCATTCTGCGCGAGCCTGCCGGCTCGGTCCGGGCGCTGACCTATGTCGGCGCGCGGCCGGATTTTGGCTCGGCGTCGCGGGGCTATTTCGAGGCGGTCGTCGCCGCGGCGCGCGCGCAAGCGCTGCCCGTCGCCTATATTGGCTATCTTTCAAGTCTCGCCGCCACTCGTCAGACAGGGCGCCTCTCATGACTGCGCAGCTTACTGTCGTCGGCGCGATCGACGACCTTCGCCGCTACGTCCGCGCACGCCGCGCCGCAGGCGAGCGCATCGGACTCACGCCCACAATGGGCGCGCTCCACGCCGGCCATCTGTCGCTGGTGGAAGCGGCGCGGCGCGCGGCCGATCGCGTCGTCGTGACGATTTTCGTCAATCCGGCGCAGTTCGGACCGAATGAGGATTTCACCCGCTATCCGCGTACGCTCGCAGCGGATGTCGAAAAGCTTTCGCGCGTCGCCGCCGATCTCGTCTTCGCGCCGCCTGTCGACGAAATCTACCCGCCGGGCTTTTCGACGAAGGTCGTGTTGGAGGGGCCCGCGCACGCCGATCTCGAAGACCGCTTCCGGCCGACGCATTTTTCCGGCGTCGCGACGGTCGTGACCAAACTGCTCAATCAGGCGCAGGCCGATGTCGCGGTCTTCGGCGAGAAGGATTACCAGCAGCTTCTGGTGATCAAGCGCCTTGCGCGCGACCTCGACATTCCAACCGAAATTCTCGGCGCGCCGACTCTGCGCGAATTCGACGGCCTCGCCATGTCTTCGCGCAACATTTATCTCGCGCCAGAGGAACGGGAGCGCGCCAAAGAACTCCATTGCGCATTGAGCGAAGCGGCCCGCCGCATCGTCAACGGCGACGACATTGGCGCCGCGACGCACGAGGCGCGCGCCAGGCTTGCCGACGCCGGCTATGACGTCGACTATCTCGAAGCGCGTCACGCCGAGACTCTGGCGCCGGTTTCCTCTCTCGACGACGGACCGATCCGTCTGCTCGTGGCGGCGAAGCTCGGCGCGACGCGGCTCATCGACAATATCGCGGTTCAATCATGAGTGAACTCGAGATCATCCGGCTCACCGTCGAAGGCCGCGTGCAGGGCGTCGGCTATCGCGCCTTTCTGGTTCGCGAGGCGCTTGCGCTTGATCTCACGGGCTGGGCGCGCAACCGGCGCGACGGCGCCGTCGAGGCGATCGCCGCCGGCCCGCGTCCAGCGCTCGACGCGCTTATCGAGGCGGCGCGGCGCGGGCCGCGACTCTCGCGAGTCGACGGACTGCGCGAAGAGCCGGCGGACGAAGCCGCGCTCGTCGAGTTTTGCGGCGCCGGATTTTCCGTCGCGCCCGACGCCTGATGCGGAGACCAAGACGTGACGATAAACCGCCGCTTTGTCCTCGCCGGAGTCATGGGCTGGCCGATCGCGCATTCGCGTTCGCCGAAAATCCATAATCACTGGTTTGCGCATTATGGGATCGAGGGCTGCTATGCGCCGCTGCCGGTCGAGCCGGGCCGGCTCGAAGCGGCGCTGCGCGCCATGCCGGCGCTCGGTTTCGCCGGCTGTAATCTGACGATTCCGCACAAGGAGACCGCGCTCCAGTTTCTCGATCATGTCGATGAATCCGCGGCGCGGATCGGCGCCGTCAATTGCGTCGTCGTTGGAAAGAACGGCGAACTCTCCGGCCGCAACTACGACGGCTATGGCTTCATCGCCTCGCTGCGCGAAGCCGCGCCTCTTTGGCGCGCCGAAAGCGCGCCTTGCGTCATCATCGGCGCCGGCGGCGGCGCCCGCGCGATCGTTGACGGGTTGCTCGAAGCGGGCGCGAGAGAGATTCGTCTCTTCAACCGCACTTTGGCGCGCGCCGAAATTCTCGCGGCGGATTTTGGGCCGCGCGTGTCGGCCTTCGGCTGGAAGGAACGGGACGCCGGACTCGCGGGCGCGGGACTTATCGTCAATGCGACGAGCCAGGGAATGGTCGGCCAACCGCCGCTCGATCTCTCGCTCGCCGAACTGCCAACATCGGCGCTCGTCGCCGATATCGTCTACGCGCCGCTTGAAACGCCTCTATTGGCGGCGGCGCGCAAGCATGGCGCAACGCCGGTCGACGGACTCGGCATGTTGTTGCATCAGGCGCGTCCGGCGTTTCGCGACTGGACCGGCGTCATGCCGGACGTGACCCCGGCGCTTCGCGCGACAATTGTCGCGACGCTGTAGACAATCGTCGCGACGCTGCAAAAGAAGGGCGCCGCAGCTCTCGCCGCGACGCCCTTCGTCACGCGACTCAACAGACGCTTACGCTGCGCGCGCGCCATACAGCGGCGCGATAGAAAGACCGAACACGCGTTGCGCGAGAGTGAGCAATTCATTCGACTGACGCAGCAGCGTGTCGAGCCGTTCGCTCACGAAACGCGACTGAAGGTTCGTCACCTCATCAATCGATTTGGCCTTGGCGAGCCGCTCGGCGAAGTCGAGCACCGCAGTGGCGTTTTCGGCCCAGAGGTCGATGGACTTCTGCGACCAGAGCGCCGGGTCGAAATCCTCGCCGCCCGCCGACTTGATCTCGACGGCGATCGCAAGGGCCGTCGACGGCGCCTGCTCGATCGTCGGCGTCTGCGCTTCGATCACGATCGGCGCCGGTTCCGCTGCGACAGCTTCGCTGGCGGCGGGAGCGGCGTCAGTTTCCTTAGCGCCAGGAGCCGGACGTTTGACTTCAGGTTGCTTGGATTTGGGGGAACTGTTCTGCGGATTGGCCATTCAACTTCTCCCCGTTAGGATTTCGTGGTCGAGCGCTGAAAGGTCGCGCCAAGCTCCTTGGTCTGCTCCTGGATCGCTTTGAGTTGCGCCTGCACGAATTCCGACTGGAGCTTGAAAACTTCCTGCGGATCCTTGGCGTGGACAATCTTCTGAGCCAGATCGAAGGCGGCGTTGACGTTTGCTTCGGCGAACGACAATGCCTTGGCGCTCACGTCCTTGGCAGCCGGCAGGCCGAACGGAATTTCCGCGGAGGTGTCGAGCGCCTTCTGCGCGGCTCCGGCGAAACCTTCAAAAGCCTTGCGCGCCTGTTCGACGCTCTTTTCCGCGAAATCGCGGACCTCGGTAGGAATTTGGTAGATCGATTCAACCATGACGCACCTCCGTGCCGTGAAAATGAGACAATCGCCGCGTTAATCCATCTTATCACCCAGCTAGCGGGCGGCCCGCGGCGAGCCAGCGAGCTCAATCATCCTGCCTCATTTTATGTTGCAATGCAACAATTTTGTGCGACGCAACAGAAGGCAAGGGATTTATTCGAAATTCATAGGAAAAATTGGGAAGACTGACCGCGATCATAGATTTCGCATCTGACCGCCATTACTTTGAGCGCACTTCGTGAAAGCGCGCAGGGAAAAGGCAATACCGGCTTTTCGGACGGGGCGCGCTTTGGCAGGCAGGCGCGTGGCGAGCGACCGTCGGTCTCGGCGGTGTAAGGCAAATGGGCGGTTCTCAAGAGGAACTTGAATACAGCGCGCAGGCAGCCGCTTGCGTTGCGGCCGACCCTGTTTTCTCAAGTCTTGACGCCTCCGGCGCGCCGATCATCGTCGCCAGCGGGGATCCCCTGCACATCGATTTTCTTAACGATTCGGCCCGCGCCGTCTTTCGGGAAGACGTAGGAGCGCTTGGCGAGCGCCTGTTTCGCGACGATGAACCCGGCGCGCGCCGACTGGCCGAGATCGTCGGCGAGCTACGCAACGACCGAGGCCCACGCCTCGAGCGATTGCGCTTTCGCTTTGCGGACTTGGCGCAGACGCTCACCTTTCTTTGCCGCACCCTAAAGACGGTGAGCGGCGCCGCTTTTGTTATCGCGGTGCTGGACGTTCATGCGGACTCGCCTGCGGAAGATCTGCGCCGCGCTACCGCCGAAGCCGAGGCGAGCGACGAGACGGCGACGCTTCGTCGCAGCCTTTCGGCGCGACATGGCGCTCGTTCGCCGCGCTTTCTATGGAAAACCGACGCTGCGGACCGCTTTACCGACGTAAACCATGCCCTCGTCGACATCGTCGGAGACGCCGCCGATATTCTCGGTCGCTCGGTGCAGGAGGCGTCCCGATGTCTTGCGCTCGGCTCGGCGTTTGCGCGCGCCGTCGCCTCCCGCCGGGCGTGGAGCGGCGTTGAGGTCGAGTGGCCGCTGGAAGCCGAAAGCGGACGTGTGCCAACGACGCTCGGCGCCCTGCCGTTGACCGATTCGGCAGGTCGCTTTCTCGGCTACCAGGGCTATGGGGTCCTGCATATCGACCGCGCCTGCGCCGCCGACGCGCCGGCGCAGGCTGCTTCCGCTTCGCGCGCCGAAGGAAATTCCCCTTCCCCGCCACCGGATAACGTCGTGGCGCTGCGCACGCCCGATTCTGCGCGCGTCGCATCGGATGCGCCGGAGACCCTCAGTTCGAGCGAGCGACTGGCTTTCGATGAAATCGCGCGGACGCTCAAGGAGGGCGGCGCATCCGACGCGGCCCCTGCTCGGGAATTCACGCGAAAGACGCCGGACGCGCAACAGCCGGTCGCGGGGCGGCGCGACCCCGAACTTCTCGCGCCTGGTCCGGAGCAAAGCGTTTTGGCGCTCGCGCGGACGCTTGAAGAAAAGCTCGCGCGTGCAAAGTCGGACAACGCGCTGCTTGGCGCGGCTTTCGACCTGTCGCGCACGCCGCTCGCGATCATTACCGCTGACGGGAAAATCGTGAGGGCCAACGCGCGGTTGGCGGCTTGTTTCGGCGCCGACGCGCGCGACGTCGAGAACCGCATGCTGGCCTCTCTCCTCAGCCCCGCCGACGCGCAACACTTGGCTCAGCGCATCGCCTTGCTCCGTCCGGGCGAAAGCCTGCGCCTGCCATTGTCCCGCGCGCCGCCCGGGGACGCTCCTCCCATTGACCTCGCGCTGCGCGCGCTTCCAGCCCAGGGAAAGCCGACAATCCTTGTGTCCGTCGAGGCCCAGGAGGGCGGCTCGTCAAGCGACAGCGCAGTCGAAGCGGCGCGGCTTGCCGCCGAAAGCGCCAACGCGGCCAAATCCGATTTTCTCACCCGCGTGTCGCATGAGATTCGCACGCCGCTCAACGCCATCATCGGCTTCGCCGAGGCGATGATGGAGGAGCGTCTCGGACCGCTCGGCTCGCCCCGCTACAAAGAATATTTGAAGGACATGCATGCCTCCGGCGCGCATGTTCTGTCGCTCGTCAACGACCTTCTGGATCTCTCCAAGATCGAAGCCGGCAAGATGGAGCTCTCTTTCGCGCGCGTGGACGCCAATGCGGTTATCGCCGAATGCGCGTCGATCATGCAGGCGCAGGCCAATCAGGCGCGCGTGGTCTTGCGGCTCGCGCTTGCGCCTAGCCTGCCGCCGCTGCGCGCGGATGCGCGCTCCCTGAAGCAGATCCTTCTCAATCTTCTGTCGAACGCGGTGAAGTTCAACGAGCCGGGCGGACAGGTCATCGTATCGAGCGCGCTGACTGACGCCGGCTCTGTCGTCATTCGCGTCAAGGATACCGGGATCGGCATGTCGGAAGAGGATGTCGCAACCGCCCTCGAGCCGTTTCGGCAGGTGGACACTTCGCGCAAGGCGAGCGGCACGGGTCTTGGACTGCCGCTGACAAAGGCGCTGATCGAGGCGAACCACGCCTCCTTCAGTATTACCAGCAGTCGTAACGAAGGCACGCTGATCGAAATCGCCTTCGCACCGCCGCAAGTGATCGCGGCGGAATAGGGACAGGCGTTGAAGGGAGGGATGCCCCGCTGGGCGGGAAAAAGCTAAAGCTGATCAGCTTAGTCCGCTGGCGCAATAGCGCCCGTGCTGAAGCGGGGCCGCTGCCCGCCAACGGACCGTATAGGACAAGAAACGTCGTGATTTCTTGAACTTACTTCAGAGTCCGCATGGCGACGATAGCGCCGCCGATGACGATAGCGAGCATAAGTCCCGGGATCAGATACTGCATTTTTTTTCCTCCCACATTAGCGCCAGCCAGTGGCTCTATTTTTCCGGCTTCGCCGCGATACAGCTTCACCAAAGGGCACAGTCTTTGTCAAGCGCCGCCATGGCCTATTGTCGATCGAGCATCGCAGCCATTGCGCCCTTCGCCGCCCGCGGGCGAACGCGATCCCCTCAACTCGCCAATTTGACCTTATGTTGGGCGACCGGAATCATGGCGCGCACCTTACGAATGCGGTCAACGTCTACATAGGACGAGACCAGCCCCGGCCCCTCCGACGCCTTCGCCACGACCTGCCCCCAAGGATCGGCGATCAGAGAATTCCCGTAAGTGAAGCGCGTTTCGTGCCCGGCTTTATGAGCCCCGGTCTGCGCAGGGGCGCAGAGGTAGGCCTGCATCTCGATGGCGCGCGCCCGGCAGAGGACTTCCCAATGGTCCTTGCCGGTCACCAGCGTGAACGCGGCCGGCAGGGCGACGATATCGACCCCCTTATCGGCGAGCGCCTGAAAAAGATATGAGAAGCGCAGATCGTAACAGATGGCGCAGCCGACGGTCAGACCTTCGCAATCATAGGTGACGACGGAATCGCCGGGCTTGAAGGCGGCGCTTTCGTGATATTTCGCGCCGTCCGGCGCGGTGATGTCGAACATATGGATTTTGCGATAGCGCGCCACCTCTTCGCCTTCGCGATTGAAGGCGACGCTGGTGTTGTGCAGCCGCTCCTCGCCGGGCGTCTTTTCGAGAATGGAGCCGGCGTGAATAAAGACCTTATGCTCGCGCGCGAGCGCCCGGCACATTTCATATGCGGGGCCGCCGGGCAACTCTTCAGCCGCCGCCATCTTCTCGGCGCGCGATCCGCCGATGAAATCGAACACTTCCGGCAAGCAAATCCAGTCCGGACGCTCCTGAACGACGGCCCGTTCGATCAGGGCGCGCGCATTGGCGAGGTTCAGGGCCTTGTCGCCAACCGAATTCATTTGAACCAGAGTGACCTTCATCGACCATCCGCTATTCTTGCCATTGCGCGACGCCAGGATCGCGCGATTCAACTATTATACGGGCCGACGCCGCAGGTATAGATCGAATTACGCTAGAGCGGAGGAGCCGTCGAAGGACCGAGATCTCGAACGCCTTCGCGCAGCGCCGCGATGCAGAATTCGACCATTTGCGCGCTTGTCGGAACCGGCCGATCGGCGCATTCCACCATCAGCCGCGGATGGCAGTAGCGGATACAGGCGGCGTGCACCAGGCGCGCCGCAAGCTGCGCGTCGCCCTTTGCGAATTCGCCGCGCTCCATGCCCGATCGAATGATGTCCTCGATCGCGGCGTCGATACGGTCGATGTGATCCGAAATGATCGGCCAGTTCTCGTCGATCGCCGCCTCCACCATGTCGTGAAGCTTGCGATCGACGACGTAGCGCTCGGCGTTCATCGCCTCATTCGACAGGATGAGCGCGCGCAGCCGCTCCTCGGCCGACTCCGACCCGCGCACGATGCCTTGCGCCGCCTGTTCGACCTCGCTCATCAATTGCCGCGCGACGGCGGCGTTGATTTCGGATTTGGCGCCGAAGAAACGATAGACGTTCGCCGGCGACATCCGCAATTCGCGGGCGATGTCCGCAACTGTGGTTTTCTGGAAACCGATCTCGCGGAACAGGCGTTCGGCGGTGGCGATGATTTTCTCGCGCTGCTCCGTTTCGCGCGCGTTCGGCGCGCTCACGCCAACTAGACTCATTCGGCCGCTCCCCTCGCAAGCCCGTCGGCCAAAGTCTCGACCCGCGCGCCATCGGATTCGACCGCCCCCTCGCTAAGATGACGGCGAAACCACATCGCGTAAAGCGCCGGCAGGAAGAGAACCGTGAGAAATGTTGCGACGAAAAGCCCGCCCATGATGGTCAGCGCCATCGGCCCCCAAAAGGCGGAGCTCGACAAGGGAATCATGGCGAGAATCGCCGCGAGCGCCGTCAACGCGACGGGCCGAACCCGCCGAATGGTCGCGCCGATGATGGCTTCTCGATAGGTTTCGCCGCGCTCGAGATCCTGGCGCACCTGGTCGACCAGGATGATGGAATTGCGCATGTCCATGCCCGAGAGCGCGATGAGGCCGAGCAGCGCGACGAAGCCGAATGGCGCATGCGCGACATTGAGCGCGAGCGAGGCGCCGATGACGCCGAGCGGCGCGCTCATCATCACGAGCGCGACGCGGGTGAAATTCTGCAGCTGGAACATCACGATCGTCAGCATGACGAGACCGACCAGCGGAAACACCGCGAATATCGAAGCGTTGCCTTTTTGCG
This sequence comes from Alphaproteobacteria bacterium, assembly GCA_016869435.1. Classification (GTDB taxonomy): domain Bacteria; phylum Pseudomonadota; class Alphaproteobacteria; order Rhizobiales; family Beijerinckiaceae; genus Methylocystis. Next base: position 15,171 of record VGEB01000013.1, read on the forward strand.
ATTCTTCGATCGCGCCGCCAATTTCGATCCGATAGCCGCGAGGCAGATTTTCGCGAATCTGCGCAAGCCGCGGCCAAATGCGCATCGTCACGTCAGGCGCCTGCACGCCGTCCTTGACGCCCGAGCGCACGGTGATGCTCATGTCGCGATTGCGCCGCCAGAAAATCGGCTCTTCGTGATCATAGACGATCTTGGCGACCTGCGAGACCGTCACCGCCTTGCCGTCACGCGAATAGACGACCATGTCGCCGATCCGCGAAAGATCGCCGCGCTCCTGCGGAATGGCGCGCGCGACCACTTCGACCTGATCGATCCCGTCGCGCAAGGTCGCGATCGTCACGCCGGAGATCGCCAGGCGAAGCCTGTTCGACACGTCCTGCGGCGTCAGCCCCAGGAGCCGGGCGCGATCCTGGTCGATGACGAGGCGCACGCGCGGCGTCTGCTCATTCCAATTGAGATGCGGATCATCGACGCCGTCGTCGCCGCGCATGACGTCGCGAATCTGATAGGCGATGGCGCGCACGGTCGCCGGGTCGGCGCCGACGACGCGAAACTGCACGGGGAAGCCGACGGGCGGCCCGTAGTAGAAGCGATCGACGCGGGCGCGCGCCTGCGGCAGGGCGCCGTTGGCGATGGCCGTCTCGAGCTTCTTCTTCAGCCGCTCGCGCGCCTCGATATCCTTGGCGACGATGACGACCTCGGCATAGGCTTCATTGGGGAGCTGCGGATTGAGGCCAAGCCAGAAACGCGGCGGACCCTGTCCGACATAACTCGTGTAGAGCGTCGCGTCCGGATCGTCCTTCAGGAGCGCTTCGGCCTGTCTTGCAGCGTCCAGCGAAGCGCCGATCGACGAGCCCTCCGGAAGACGCAACTGAAAAAAGAGCTCCAGGCGCTCGGCGTAAGGAAAGAACTGCTTTTGCACGACGAAGAATCCGGCGACGGCGAGCGCGAAAACGCCAACGACGCCTGCAATCACGAAGCCGCGATAGTCGACCGCCCAAGTGACGACGGCGCGCAGTCGGCGATAGAACGGCGTCTGATAAATTTCGTCGGGATCGCGGTGCGGATGCAGCTTGGCGAAATCCGGAAGAAGCTTCACGCCGAGATAGGGCGTGAACATCACCGCGACGAACCATGAGGCGATCAGCGCCACGAGCAGCACCCAGAACATTGAACCCGTGTATTCGCCAACGCCGGAATTGGCGAAGCCGACAGGCAAGAAGCCTGCAGCGGTGATCAGCGTGCCGGTCAGCATCGGAAATGCCGTCGACTCCCAGGCGAAAGTCGCGGCCTTAAGGCGACTGAAGCCCTGCTCCATCTTCACCATCATCATTTCGACGGCGATGATCGCGTCGTCGACGAGAAGCCCGAGCGCGATGATCAGCGCGCCGAGCGAAATGCGCTGGAGGTCGATGCCGAGCGGGCCCATGCAGATGAAAACGATGGCGAGCACCAGCGGCACGGAAAGCGCGACGATGATTCCCGTCCGAAAGCCGAGCGAGACGAAGCTCACGCCGAGCACGATGACCAACGCCTCCAGAAAGGAGCGCGTGAATTCGCCGATCGCCTCTTCGACGACCTTTGGCTGATCGGCGATCTGATCGATGTCGACGCCGAGCGGCGTCTTGTCGCGCATCTCCTCCACCGCAGCGCCGACGTTCTCGCCGAATTTGAGAACGTTGGCGCCCTTCGCCATCACGACGCCGAGGACGATCGCCGGCTGGCCTTTGAAACGCGCAAGAAAACTCGGCGGGTCCTCGAAGCCGGCATGGATGTCGGCGATGTCGCCCAGCCGTATCACCTTGCCGTTCGCTTCGACCGGAATGGCGGCAATGGCGTCGGCGCCTTTGAGGTCGCTCGTCACCTGGACGCGCACGCGGTTCGACGATGTCTCGAACACGCCCGCGTCGTTGATCGCGTTCTGCTTGGCGAGCGAATCGAAGATCGCCTGAGGCGCAATCGCCAGACCGGCGAGCTTCGCCTCGCTGAATTCGACGAAGATGCGCCGTCCCTGATCGCCATAGACGTCGACCTTGACCACGTCCTGCACGGCGAGCAGCCGCTGGCGCAACGCCTGAACCACCTTGTCGAGGACGTGATAATCCGCGCCGTCGCCGGTTACCGCGTACATGACGGTGTCGACGTCGCCATATTCGTCGTTGACCTGCGGGCCAACCAGGCCGGCGGGCAAGGTCGGCGCAATGTCGTGGAGCTTCTTGCGCAACTGATAGAAGAGCTGCGGCACTTCCCGTGGCGGCGTCTTGTCCTTGAAGGTCACTTGCATCGCCAGAAAGCCGGGCTTCGTATAGGTCTCGATCTTGTCGAGGAAGGGCAATTCCTGGAGCTTCTTCTCGATGGGATCAGAGACTTGATCTCGTATCTCCGTCGCGGTCGCGCCGGGCCAAGAGGCGGAGACGACGGCGACCTTGATGGTGAAGGACGGGTCCTCCGCGCGCCCGAGCCGCATATAGGAATAGACGCCGGTGAGGCTGATCGCGATCATCAGAAACAGCATCAGCGTCGGCCGTTGAACGGCCCAGCGCGAGAGATTGACGCCGCTCATCGCCGACCTCTCACAACGACTGCCGCGAAATGGCGCGGACTTTTATATTGGGGTCGAGCTTGTGAACGCCGAGGACGACGACGTTGTCGCCGTCCTTGACGCCGCCCGCGACAAGCGCGTGGTCGGCTTCGAGGCGCACCAGGGTCACGGGAACGAGTTGCAGTTTTCCGTCGCCGTCGACCTTCCAGAGCGAGGGTCCGGCGCCTTGATTGTAGATCGCCGAGAGCGGCACGCTCACGACCGGTTGCGCGTCGGAGCCGGAAATGCGGAGCGTGGCGCTCATGCCGAGCGCGACCGCCGAATCCGGGTTGAGAATGGAGAAGCGGGCGGCAAAGGTCCTCGTGACCGGATCCGCCGCCGGGCTCAATTCGCGCAGTTTGGCGCGGTAGACTGCGCCGGGCTTCGACCACAGCGTTAAACTCGCTTCGCCCTTTCCGGCCGCGGCGGCGAAGGCCTCCGGCAAGGCGACGGCGGCCTCCAATTCGCCGGCGTGGGCGATGCGCACGGCCGGCTGTCCCGCCGACGCCACCTGCCCCGGCTCCACCAGCGTTTGGGTGACGACGCCGTCAGCTCCGGCGCGCAAGGTCGCGTAGTCCAGCGCGTTGCCGGCAAGCTCGACGGCGCGTTCCGCCCGCCGGAACCGCCCGCGCGCTTCCTCTCCGCCAGCGCGCGCTCGATCCAGCGCCGCCTGCGCGACCCAGCCCTTGCTGCGCAGTTCGGCGGCGCGCTTTTCGTCGCCCAGCGCCTGGGTCTGGGCCATGCGGGCCGCGGCGAATTCGGCGTCCGCCTGCTCCTTTTGCAGCCGCAAATCCTGTTCGTCGATCGCCGCGAGCGGATCGCCCGCCTTCACCCGCTGCCCGACCTCGACGAAGCGCTTGACGACTTTGCCGGCGACGCGAAAGCCCTGGTCGGACTCGACCCTCGGCCGGATGGTGGCGACAAATTCGCGCGTCTGCGACTGGGCGGCATAGCGAGCCGGCGCGACCAGCACCGGGCGTTCGGATTGCGCGCTGGCTTCCGCGGACGGTTGGCCCTTGCCGTCGCATGCCGCCAGCGCCGCGGCCAGGAGCCCGACAAGCGCAACGAGACAAGAGCGATAACTGAGCATGCGACTTCGTCCTGAGGCAAGCCGTGACGCGAGGGCGCGAGGCGCTATTGATGACGATTTTTAATAATCGTCAGTCATCAGTCGTTCGTCAACCGCCAAGTCGACTTTTCGTTCGATCTGGACTCTCGTCGGGCGGCGGAAACCGTCGCGCGCGCGGCCGGACGCCTTGTCGCCGCCAAATGATTCTTCTATATGCGGCCTGCTCTTGCGGGCAGGTGGCCGCATCACAATCTTGGGAGAGCTAGGGGGAGGATCGCGCGGCGGGCTCACAGCGAGCCGCCGTCCTTCGCCTTTTTGAACCGGACCGCTTCGGGGTCCGGCGTTCACCAGCGAAAGGACATCAATATGGGCAAAATTATCGGCATCGACCTCGGCACGACCAATTCCTGCGTGGCCGTCATGGAAGGGTCGAGCCCCAAGGTCATTGAAAACGCCGAAGGCGCCAGAACGACTCCGTCGATCGTCGCCTTCACCGACGACGGCGAGCGCCTCGTCGGCCAACCCGCCAAACGTCAGGCGGTCACCAATCCCGACAAGACCTTCTTCGCCATTAAGCGGCTGATCGGCCGCACCTACGACGACCCGATGACCAAGAAGGACATGGGTCTCGTTCCCTACAAGATCGTCAGGGCGAATAACGGCGACGCCTGGGTCGAGGCCGCCGGCAAGCAATATTCGCCGTCGCAGATTTCCGCCTTCATCCTGCAGAAGATGAAGGAGACGGCCGAGTCCTATCTCGGCCAGACCGTCACCCAGGCGGTGATCACGGTGCCCGCCTATTTCAACGACGCCCAGCGTCAGGCGACCAAGGATGCCGGCAAGATCGCCGGCCTCGAGGTGCTGCGCATCATCAATGAGCCGACGGCGGCAGCGCTCGCCTACGGCCTCGACAAGAAGCAGTCGGGCACGATCGCGGTCTATGACCTTGGCGGCGGCACCTTCGACGTGTCGATCCTGGAGATCGGCGACGGCGTCTTCGAGGTGAAGTCGACCAATGGCGACACCTTCCTCGGCGGCGAGGACTTCGACATGCGCCTCGTCGAATATCTCGCGGGCGAGTTCAAGAAAGAGCAGGGCATTGACCTCACGAAGGACAAGCTCGCTCTGCAGCGCCTGAAGGAAGCGGCTGAAAAGGCCAAGATCGAACTCTCGTCGGCGACGCAGACCGAGATCAACCTGCCCTACATCACCGCCGACGCCACCGGGCCGAAACATCTGACTCTGAAACTGACGCGGGCGAAGTTCGAGGCGCTCGTCGACGATCTCATCCAGCGCACGGTCGAGCCCTGCCGCAAAGCCCTGAAGGACGCCGGACTGTCGGCGGCCGACATCGGCGAAGTGGTGCTCGTCGGCGGCATGACGCGCATGCCGAAAGTGCAGGAGGTGGTGAAGCAGTTCTTCGGCAAGGAGCCGCATAAGGGCGTCAACCCGGACGAAGTCGTCGCTATCGGCGCGGCGGTGCAGGCCGGCGTGCTCCAGGGCGACGTGAAGGACGTGCTGCTGCTCGACGTGACCCCGCTGTCGCTCGGCATCGAGACGCTAGGGGGCGTGTTCACGCGCCTTATCGACCGCAATACGACGATTCCGACCAAGAAGAGCCAGGTGTTCTCGACGGCGGAAGACAACCAGACGGCGGTCACCATCAGGGTCTTTCAGGGCGAGCGCGAGATGGCGGCGGACAATAAGCTCCTCGGCCAGTTCGATCTTGTCGGCATTCCGCCGGCCCCGCGCGGCATGCCGCAGGTCGAGGTGACCTTCGACATCGACGCCAACGGCATCGTCAATGTCACGGCGAAGGACAAGGCGACCAACAAAGAGCAGCAGATCCGCATCCAGGCGTCAGGCGGCTTGAGCGAATCCGACATCGACAAAATGGTGAAGGACGCCGAGGCGCACGCCGCTGAGGATAAAATCCGCCGCGAACTCGTCGACGCCAAGAACCATGGCGAAGCCGCGATCCACGCCGCGGAGAAGTCGGTCGCCGAATTCGGCGACAAGGTTTCGGACGCCGACAAGAGCGCGATCGAAGCCGCGATCGCTTCGTTAAAGAGCGCGATCGAAGGCGACAGCGTCGATGCGATCAAGGCCAAGACCAATGAATTGGCTCAGGCTTCGATGAAGCTCGGCGAGGCGATGTATAAGGCCCAGCAGGCCGAGGCCTCGAGCCCCGGCGGGTCGGAGGCGCCCAAGGACGACGTGATCGACGCGGAGTTCAAGGACGTCGGCGACGACAAGAAGTAAGCCGGGACTGGCCATCGCCGCTTCAATGCGCTAGCGAAACGGGAACCCGGCGCGAACAACGCCGGGTTTCATTGCGTTCATGTCGCCGCACCCAGCAAAATTGAGCATGTCCAAACGCGACTACTATGAAGTTCTCGGCGTCACCCGCACCGTGACGGAAGTCGAACTGAAGATCGCCTTCCGCAAGTCGGCGATGCAGTGCCATCCGGATCGGCACCCTGGCGATAAGCAGGCGGAGGCGCGCTTCAAGGAATTGAACGAAGCCTATCAGTGCCTGTGCGATCCGCAGAAGCGCGCGGCTTATGACCGTTTCGGCCACGCCGCCTTCGAGCAGGGCGGCGGGTTCGGCGGTTTCGGGTCCGGCGAGGGCTTCGGCGCCTCGATGGCCGACATTTTCGAGGACCTGTTCGGCGACGTGATGGGCCGGCGGGGCCGCTCGGGCGGCCGCGAGCGCGGCTCCGACCTGCGTTACAACATGGAGATTACCCTCGACGAAGCCTATCACGGCAAGAGCGCGTCGCTGAACATTCCGACGTCAGCGACCTGCGAGGCTTGCTCAGGGACGGGCGCGAAAAAGGGCTCCAAGCCCAAGACCTGCGCGACCTGCGGCGGCATGGGACGCGTGCGCGCCCAGCAGGGCTTCTTCGCCATCGAGCGCACATGCCCTTCATGTCAGGGACGCGGGGAAACGATCGAGAACCCCTGTCCCTCCTGCTCCGGAACCGGGCGCAAGACGATCGAACGATCCCTTTCGGTCAATGTGCCGCCGGGCGTCGAGGATGGCACGCGCATCAGGCTTGCCGGCGAAGGCGAAGCCGGCCTGCGCGGCGGACCGGCCGGCGATCTCTACATATTTCTTTCGGTGAAGCCGCACCCCTTCTTCCAGCGCGACGGCGCCGATCTCTATTGCCGCGTGCCGATCTCCATGGTGCGCGCCGCGCTTGGCGGCGAGATACAGGTTCATGCGCTCGACGGCTCCGAGGTGAAGCTCAAGATTCCGGAAGGAACGCAGTCCGGACGCCAGCTCAAAGCCAAGGGCAAGGGGATGCCGGTATTGCGCGGGCGCGAACACGGCGATTTACATGTGCAGATCAGCGTCGAGACGCCACAAAAACTCACCAAGCGCCAGAAGGAGCTGCTCGCTGAGTTCGAAGAGGAATCCTCGCACGACACCCATCCCGAAGAGACCGGCTTTTTCGCGCGGATGAAGGATTTGTTCGGCGGATAGAGTACGTCTTCAAGAAAGCGCGAAGCGCTTCTTGGACGAGAACATGCTCGAACACATGCGCAGGGCAATTTGCCCGAGCACTTTCGGGCGCGCATCCCTGGCGCCGCGGCGTCGCCTTTTGGACAGTCCGGGCTGGCCCTTTCAAGGGAGAGCCGACATGCCGCAATTCGATTTCGACGACAGCACTATTTCATGGCGACGCCTCGACGGCGTCGAGCATCTCGCCTTTTCCATTCTCGACATCGACGCGGCGAACCGTATCGCGCATGTGCTGTTCAAATTCGATGCGAAGCGTCAAATCATCCTGCATCGACATTGCAGCCTGAACAAAACCTTCGTCATTCAGGGCGAGCATCGGCTGTATCATCCCGACGGGCGCCTGAAGGAAGTAAGGCCCGCGGGGCGCTATACCGTGAGCCCGCCCTCGGACGATCCGCATCGCGAGGGCGGCGGGGATCAAGACGTGATCGTGCTTTTTGCGATCTACGACGACAATGATCCCGTTTATGAGCTTCTTGACGACGCGCAGAATATTGTCGGCGCGCTGCGTTTCGATGATTTTATCGCGCTGAACGCGGAATAGGAGTGCGGGCGCGGGAGGATTTCATGTCCAGTTATTACGGCGCCGCGCATCGCGCGCTTCAGGATGAATTCGACGCGCGCCGCCTCGCCGATCTGATGGAAGGCGGCGTGATGCACGCCGAATTCGCGTCGCATGAGATCGATTTCATCCAGTCGCGCGACATGTTTTTTCTCGCCACCATTGATCCGTCCGGGCGGCCGACGGTCTCCTACAAGGGCGGCGCGACAGGGTTTGTGCGCGTCGTCGGGCCGAGCGCGCTGGTCTTCCCCTGGTATGACGGCAATGGCATGTTTTATTCGGCCGGCAATCTGGTCGAGACGGCGAATGTCGGACTGCTGTTCATCGACTTTCTGAGGCCGAACCGCTTGCGCGTGCAGGGCGCGGCGGCGATCTCGCGCGAACCGGCGCTTCTTGCGACTTATCCAGGCGCGCAATTCCTTGTCAGCGTGACGGTCGAGAGCGTCTGGGTCAATTGCCCGCGATACATCCACGCCTATCAGAAAATCGCGGACTCGAAATATCTGCCGGATTCGGGGGGCGATGCGCCGCTTCCGGGCTGGAAGCGGCTCGATCTCGCCCAGGAGGCGTTGACGCCCAAGGACCGCGCCGCCGTCGACGCGGCCGGCGGCGTCATCGATTTGGACGCCTATGGCGACCTCATCTCGAAGGGCGAAGGGTAAGTTCGCGCGGGCGCCTTTCGATCAGCCCGGTGGGCGGCCTCGCCCTTCGGACCGCGAGCTTCGATCGTTCTTGACGCCCGCCACGTTGTTTTCGGCGCGCGGCTCTCCTATCATCCCCCCGGACGGCCCCCGACAGCGGGGGCCGTTTGCGCGTTACTGTCGCGCGCCGATCGGGAGGGGGCGTCTTGTCGCATAGATCGCAAAAAGCCGGCGGTCGCGTAAGTCTCGCGGATAATGCGCGATTCATCCGTCAATGGATCGAAAACCCGCGCCTGATCGGCGCCGTCTCGCCATCGGGACGCGCGCTCGCCAAGACCATGGCCGGCTTCGTCGAACCGGACAGAGAGGGACATATCATTGAACTTGGTCCCGGCACCGGGCCGGTGACTCAGGCGCTCCTCGCCCGCGGAATCGCGCCAGAGCGTCTGGTGCTGGTTGAATATGAGACTCGGTTCTGCCACCTGCTCTCCGAACGCTTCCCCGGCGTCAACATCGTCCAGGGCGACGCGTACAGCCTCAAGGAGACGCTTGACGGCAAGGTCGAGGGGAAATTCGCGTCCGTTGTTTCGAGCCTGCCGCTGCTCGTGCGGCCAGAGCGCGATCGCGTCGAACTCTTGAACCAGGCTTTCGAGCTGATGGGCGACGACGGGCTCTTCATCCAATTCACTTACGGTCTGACCAAATCGCCGATGCCCATGCACGCCCTTGGCGTCAAAGGTGCCTATGTCGGCAAGGGATCGCCGCCGATCGTGCTCAACATTCCGCCGGCGCGGGTCTGGCGCTATCGCAAGGCCGGTCGCGCCGGGAAGCCCAGAGGGTGAAGACGCGCGAGCGCCTGATTGTCGCGCTCGACGTCGAAAGCGTCGCCGACGCGCGCGCCCTCGTTGCGGCGCTCGGCGAGACCGTCTCCTTCTTCAAGGTCGGCATGGAGCTCGCCTACGCGCCGGGCGGCTTCGATTTCGCGCGCGAATTGAAAGCAAGCGGCAAGCGCGTCTTCCTGGACCTGAAGCTCCATGACATCGGCGCCACGGTCGAGCGCGCGGCGCGGCAGATCGCCAGACTCGGCGCCGACTTTCTCACCGTCCACGCTTTCCCTCAGACGATGGCGGCGGCCCGTCGCGGCGCATCGGACGGCGCGCTCAGGCTGCTCGCGGTCACGGTGATGACCTCCTATGACGACGCCGATCTCGCGGAGGCGGGCTACGCCTGCGGCGTCGCCGAACTGGCGGCGCGACGCGCCAAGCAGGCGAAGGCGGAGGGGATTGACGGCCTCATCCTGTCGCCGATGGAGCTTGCGGCCATTCGCCCGATCGTTGGCCCGGACATGCTGCTGGTGACGCCAGGGGTGCGACCGGAAGGCACCGACGTCGGAGACCAGAAGCGGGTGATGACCCCGCGACAGGCGATCGCCGCCTCGGCGGACTATATTGTCGTCGGAAGGCCGATCACCCGCGCAACCGATCCCGCGAAGGCCGCCGAAGACATTGCGCGAGAGATGGACGGCGCCTGACCGGAGTTCGCGGCATGCCCTACGCCAGCAACACCGACCTGCCCGAAAATCTCCAGCGCATCCTTCCCGATCATGCGCAGGACATCTATCGCGAGGCGTTCAACCACGCCTTCGACGCCCACCGCGGCGACCCGCGGCAGGAAGAAGCGGCGCATCGCATCGCCTGGGCCGCAGTCAAGCGAAGCTACGTGAAGACCGCGGCGGGATGGGTGAAGCGATAAGGCTGTGAACGCGGAGAAGGCCGCTCTGGTTTAGCTTTATCGCCAATGATAGAAGGCGATCGGCGCGAAATCCCACCCCGATTCGCTCATGCTCGCGACATTCATTTCCATCATTGGACTGTTCGCTTGGCTTTATCTCATTACGCTGCGCGGCGCTTTTTGGCGCTTGACCGAACATGACCGCAACCTCGGCGACCAGGACGCCGCCCCAGCGGCGCATGTCGTCGCGATCATTCCGGCTCGGAACGAAGCCGAGGTCATCGAAAAGAGCCTGGCGTCGCTGTTCGCTCAGCAATTCGATGGCCGCTTGGACATTATTCTCGTCGACGACGAGAGCGACGACGGCACCGCCGAAGTCGCGCGCCGCTGCGCGGCCGCTCGCGGCGTCGGCGACCGCCTGACCGTCATCTCGTCGCGCGGACCTGACGCGGGCTGGACGGGAAAGCTCGGCGCGATGCAGCGCGGATTCGATCGCCTGCGCAGGCTATCGCTCAAGCCCGACTTCGTGCTGTTTTGCGACGCCGACATCGAATTTTCGCCGCATGTGCTCGCGCGTCTGGTTTCGGGCGCGACGACGCGCGGCGCCGTCCTGACCTCGCTGATGGTCAAACTTCGCTGCGAAAGCGTCGCCGAGCGCTGGCTTGTTCCAGCCTTCATTTTCTTTTTCCAGAAGCTTTACCCGTTTCGCCACGTCAACGATCCCGAACATGCGGCGGCGGGCGCCGCGGGAGGGGTGATGCTGGTGCGTCCCGAGGCGCTCACCGCGGCGGGAGGCTTTAGCGCCATTCGCGGCGCGCTGATCGACGATTGCGCGCTGGGCGCGCTGATGAAGGCGCAGGGGCCGATCTGGCTCGGGCTGACCGAAGACGTCCACAGCCTGCGCGCCTATCCGCGCCTCGCCGACATTTCGCGAATGGTCGTGCGTTCGGCTTACGCCCAGCTGAGCTATTCGCCATGGCGTCTCGCCGGGGCGCTGTTCGGCATGGCCGCCGCCTATCTGGCGCCGCCCTATCTGGCGCTTTTCGGCGAGTCGCCGGCCCGGGAAGCGGCGCTCGTTTCCTGGATGCTGATGGCGCAGGCCTATATGCCGACCTTGCGCTTTTACGGCCTGTCGCGCCTGCGCGCCTTCGCTTTGCCAGGCGTCGCGGCGTGCTATACGTGGTTCACGGTTGAATCGGCCTGGCGGCACTTAAGGGGCCGCGGCGGCGAATGGAAGGGCCGCTATCAGGCGCCGCTCGCGCAAAGCGCGGCGCAGCGATTCGAATCGCCCGACGAGATCGAGGCGGGCCGCGAGATCGAAGTGTGAGAGGCGCGCAAGCGCCGTGGAGCGGCGGAACGGCGTCATATGGACCTTGCGCGGACGAGTTCGGGAAAGACCCATCGCGACGAAAATTTTCCTGTCGCCTCCTTTCTGATCGCGCCGCGCCATCGCGCGCCGATCCTCGCCTTCTATGATTTTGTTCGCGCCGCCGACGACATCGCCGATCATCCGACGCTCAGCGCGCAAGAGAAGCTCGATCTGCTGGACGCGCTCGAAGATGCGCTCATCGGAAAAACCGATGAGGATGCGCCGGTCGCGCGCCGCCTGCGCGACATATGCCGCGATCGTGGCCTCGATCCGCAGCATGCGCGCGATCTGATCGTCGCCTTCAAACGCGACGTCACGCAGTTGCGGTATCGCGACTGGGACGATCTCATCGACTACTGCCGCTATTCGGCGATGCCCGTGGGGCGCTTCGTCTGCGACGTTCATGGCGAGGACGCCGGCCGGGTCTGGGCGGCGAATGACGCGCTCTGCGCCGCGCTGCAGGTCATCAATCATTTGCAGGACTGCGGTAAGGACTACCGCAGCCTCGACCGCGTTTATCTGACGCAGGACTCGCTCGCCGCGAATGGCGCTGCGGTCGAGATGCTGGCGCAGGACAAAGCGCCGCCGCCGCTGCTCGCGGCGCTCCGCGAGCTGAATGAGAAAACCGCGCGTCTGCTCGTTCAGTCGCGTCCCTTCGCCGATCTGATCGACGATGCGCGGCTCGCCATGGAGGTCGGCGCCATCCAAACCCTCGCCGAACATCTCGTCGCGCGGCTCGCGGTCGCCGATCCGCTCGCCGACAAAGTCCATGACGGCAAGCTCGGCTTCGCGGCGAAAGGCGCGATCGGTGCGATCGGCGCGCTGCTTCGCCGCCTTTCGCGCCCCCGCGCGGCGTCGACGGCCAGTCCCGGAGCGCGCCAATGACAATCGACGCGCTTGCCGACTCGGCGACGCTGCGGACCCGCGCCATCGCCACCAAGAGCTCCTTCTATCTGGCGATGCGCATCCTGGAGCCGCCGCGCCGCGACGCCATGTTCGCGATTTACGCCTTCTGCCGCGCGGTCGACGACATCGCCGACGATGAAGGCGATCGCGCTTTACGTCGCGCCGCGCTCGACCAGTGGCGCGCCGACCTCGACGAGCTCTACGCCGGCCGCATCCGCGCCCGCGTGAGTTTTCTTGCCGAACCTGTCCGCCGTTTCCGGCTCGACCGCACTGATTTCGAATCGGTGATCGACGGAATGGCGATGGACGTCGAGGAGGATATTTGTGCGCCGGAGTGGGAAAAGCTCGAACTTTATTGCGATCGGGTCGCGAGCGCCGTCGGACGGCTGTCGGTGCGCGCGTTCGGTCTCGTCGACGAGGAGCCAAGCGCCGACTGCGAACTGCCGACCGGACCGAAACTGCTCGCCTATCACCTCGGCAGGGCGCTGCAGCTCACCAACATTTTGCGCGACCTCGACGAAGACGCCGCGCGCGGGCGGCTGTATCTGCCGCGCGAGGCGCTCCAATCCGCCGGCGTGACGAGCTTTGCTCCGCACGCCGTGCTGTCGCATCCCTCGCTCGATGAGGTTTGCGCGCCGGTCGTTCTGCGCGCGCGCGAACATTATGATCAGGCGGATCTGGTGATGGCCGGCCTGCCAAAGCGCGCGGTGAAAGCGCCCTATCTGATGGCCGCGGGCTATCGCTCAATCCTCGACGGTCTCGCCTCCCGAGGCTTCTCGCCGCCGCGCGCGCCGGTGCGGGCGTCGCGCCTCAAGCTGATCGGCGCCTTGCTGCGGCACGCCTTCACGTGAGCCAAACGATTCATGTCGTCGGCGCGGGCCTCGCCGGCCTCGCCTGCGCGCTGCGCCTTGCTGACGCCGGACGGCGCGTCGCGCTCTATGAAGCGGCGCGGATGGCGGGGGGACGCTGCCGCTCCTATTTCGACGCGACGCTCGGCCTGACGATTGACAACGGCAATCATCTGCTGCTCTCCGGCAATGTCGCGGCGCGCGATTACGCGAAGCGCATCGGCGCCAGCGACGCGCTCGTCGGCCCCGACGAATGCGCGTTCGATTTTCTCGACGCGCGTACGGGCGAACGCTGGAGGCTGCGTCCCAACGCCTCGCGCGTTCCCTGGTGGATATTCGTCGCAAACCGCCGCGTCCCCGGCGCCGGACCGCTCGCCTATTTCGACGCCGGCAGGCTGCTCTTCGCCAGGGAGGGCGCGACCATCGGCGAAACCATGCGCTGCCACGGCCCGCTGTGGGAGCGGCTTTGGCGCCCGGTTCTGCTCTCGGCGCTAAATGCCGAGCCTGAAGAGGCGACCGCCACGCTCGCGGGCGCCGTGCTGCGCGAGACGCTCGCGGCGGGCGGCGACGCCTGCCGGCCGCTGGTGGCGAAGGGCGGCCTCGGCGACGCCTTAATCGAACCGGCGCTGCGCACGCTTCGCGCCAAAGGCGTCGAGCCGCGTTTCGGCGCGCGCCTGCGGGAAATCTCGTTCAACGAGTCGCGCGTCGCCGCGCTGCGCTTCGGCGAGACCGCCGTGACGCTTGAGCAAGGCGACGCAGTCGTCCTCGCGGCGCCGCCGTGGATTGCGCAGGAGCTGATTCCCGGCCTCGTCGCTCCGGACGATTTTCGCGCGATTCTCAATGCGCATTTCAAGATCGCGCCGCCGCCGGGCCAGCCGCTGCTGCTCGGCATGATCGGAACGCTCACCGAATGGCTGTTCGCCTTCGACGACCGCCTGTCAGTGACGATCAGCGGCGCCGATCGCTTGATCGACGAGTCACGCGAAACGCTTGCGACAAAAATCTGGGCGGAAGTTTCAGCCGCGACCGGGCTGTCGCCCGAGCCGCCGCCTTGGCAGATCGTGAAGGAAAAGCGCGCCACCTTCGCCGCCACGCCGGCCCAGGAAAGGCGCCGGCCCGACCCGAAGACGGCGTGGGGCAATCTCTGGCTCGCCGGCGACTGGACGAATACCGGCCTCCCGGCGACAATCGAGGGCTCGATACGCTCGGGCTATAAGGCGGCGGCGTTGGCGGGCGCCTGACCACGAGCCGGCTTCGGCGGTTCGATTAAATCGATCATTGGCCGGGCCGGAGAAACTCAATGGTGAAAAACTTCGACCATCTGACGATCGTGGTTCGCGACGTTCCCGCCGCCAAGAAATTCTTCGCGGCGCTGGGCTTCGCCGAGGCGATGTCGGTGGTTATCTCCGGCCCGCCTTTTGACAACTACATGGGCGTTCCAGGCATCGAGGCCGAACACGTCACTCTGGTTCTGGAGAATGTTTCGCCGCGAACGGAAATTCAGCTGCTCAAATATCTCTACCCTGAGCCCCTGCCCGATCCCGCCATTCGCGATCTGCATCGGATCGGCTTCAACCACGTGTGCTTCGCGGTCGACGATATTGAAGCCGAGGTCGCGAAAATCCGTGCGGCCGGCTTTCAGACGCGAAACGAGGTCATGAATTTCCACTCCCGCAAGCTGGTCTTCATCGAAGGGCCTGAGGGCGTCACGGTCGAACTGGCGCAGTGGGTGTGAATCACCGCGCCGCGAACGGGCGCAGATTGCGCCCGCCGCTCGTCAAAATTACGCAGCCTTCTTTTGCCGCTCGGCGATGTAAGCCGTCGCTTTTTCAACCGCGACGGCGATCTGCTTCTGCACGACCGGCGAATATTCCTTCGCCTTGAGCAGGCCCCGCTGCAGTTCGCTCAACGCCTTTTTCGTCAGCGGATGCGTCTTCAGCTTCGTCCACTCGGCCTGCACGTCGAGATCCGCGAGCCAGGCGAGCGTCTTCTCGGTCAGCGGATGCGCTTTAAGCTTCGCGATCGTGGCCTTCACGTCGATCGTCGAAAGATAGGCCAGCGCCGCCTTCGAACCGGCTTCGGCATGCTTGCGCGCGACAGGCAGATATTCGACGAACTTTTCGGCGCCGCGCGTCGTCGCGCGGACCGCGATCTCGGTCACCGCATTCGCCTTCAGCAGAGAGTAGACTCTCGCGTTCAGCTTGCGCAGCTCTAATTCGAGCCGCTGGATCGTATATTCCTGCTGCCTAAGCTCATTGGCGGCGCGCTCGTGCAGCGCGCCGACCCGCTCCGCCTCCATCGTGACGCGCGCCAGCTCGATCTCGAGCGCGCTGACATGATCCTTGATGGCGTCGACCATCTCAAACGAAAACTTGCCGGCCGCGAGGTCGGCCAATGCGCGTTTGCCTTCGGGTTTCATAGCCATGCCTATCCTTCCAACGCCGCCCCAAAGACCATCGGCGGCGGAGGGTTAAAACTTCGTTTCGATTGGGCGAAAACCGAATGTTTTTCCGATGATCCGATATTCGCCGAGGGTCCGCGCTTGGCGCCTTCCCGAAAGGCCGCTGCGGTCGCCGAGCCAGGCGCGACTTGACGATATAGTCAATTCACTATAACCAATGCGCGCGGCGCGACCCTCACGCCTTTCCACAAGCCAAATCATGATCGAAGACTCGACCGCCGCTCAAGCGGCGCCTGCCGACGACCACTTCCTGAAGGCGCAACTTGTCCGCAAGATCGACGCGCTGCTGAAGGAGCGGGGATTGAAACAGGTGCAAGCCGCCGAACTTTTCGGCGTCAAGCAGCCCGACATATCGAAGCTGCTGCACGGCGACTTCAGGCAATTCTCCCTGGAGCGGCTGCTGCGCTTTCTCGTCGCCCTCGGACAGGATGTCGAAATCGTCGTGAAGCCGCGCCGCCAATCAGTCTAGCCCGCGACGCTCAGCGTCGCCTGACCGGAAACGTCACAAGGAATTTGCAATGAACGTCGCCGCGCGCATTGACGACAATTTCGCCGCCGTTTCGACCGACGCGCTGGAGGCGAGCATCCGCAGCGCCAAAGGCGCTCTGATGTCGCTGCGCAAGGACGACGGACATTTCTGCTTCGAGCTCGAGGCCGACACCACGATACCGGCCGAATATGTCTTGATGCGCCATTTCCGCGCCGAGCCGGTCGACGCCGAACTCGAACGCAAGATCGGCGTCTATCTGCGCCGCAGCCAGGGCGACCACGGCGGCTGGCCGCTTTTTCAGGACGGGCGTTTCAACATCAGCGCCAGCGTCAAAGCCTATTTCGCGCTCAAGATGATCGGCGACGACATCGACGCGCCACACATGGCGCGCGCCCGCGAAGCGATCCTCGCCTATGGCGGCGCGGCGAAGAGCAATGTCTTTACCCGCGCGCTGCTTGCGCTTTACGGCGAAATTCCCTGGCGCGGCGTGCCGGTGATGCCGGTCGAAATCATGCTGCTGCCGAAGTGGTTCCCCTTCCACCTCGACAAAATCTCCTACTGGGGCCGCACCGTTCTGGTGCCGCTCCTCGTGCTGATGACGAAAAAGCCGCGGGCGAAGAATCCAAAGAACATTCACATTGCCGAACTCTTCACGACGCCGCCGGAAGAGGTGAAGGTCTGGCCGAAGGGCGAACACCAGACCTGGCCCTGGGCCCATATTTTCGGCGAGGTCGACAAACTGCTGCGGTTGATCGAACCGCATATGCCCAAGGGGCCGCGCGAGCGCTCGGTCGAGCGCGCCGAAAAATGGACGACGGAACGTCTCAACGGCGTCGACGGGCTCGGCGGCATCTTTCCGTCGATGGTCAACAGCCTGCTGATGTATGACGTGCTCGGCGTCGCAGACGATGACACGCGCAAGAAAGAGGCGCGCGAATCGATCGAGCGGCTGCTTGTCGTCAACGAGACAGAAGCCTACTGCCAGCCCTGCGTATCGCCGGTGTGGGACACCTGCTTGGCGGCCCATACGCTGCTTGAAACCGGCGACGAAGACGCCCGCAATTTGGCCCAGGCCGCTTGTGAATGGCTCGCGCCATTGCAGGTGCTCGACGTTGAGGGCGACTGGGCGGCGACTCGGGCCGACGTTCGGCCCGGCGGATGGGCGTTCCAATACGCCAACGCCTATTATCCGGACGTCGACGACACGGCGGTCGTGGTCACAGCGATGGACCGGCTGACGGCGAATGACGCGTCCCGTCCCTATGACGAGCGCATCGCCCGAGCCAAGGAATGGATCATCGGCATGCAGTCGAAAAACGGCGGCTGGGGCGCCTTCGACGCCGACAACACCTACCATTATCTCAACCACATCCCCTTCGCCGATCACGGCGCGCTCCTCGATCCGCCGACGGCGGACGTCTCGGCGCGCTGCGTCTCCATGCTGGCGCAGCTCGGCGACACGATCGACACAAGCGACTGTCTCAGGCGCGGCGTCGATTATCTGCTCAAGGAGCAGGAGAAGGACGGCAGCTGGTTCGGCCGTTGGGGCGCGAATTACATCTATGGAACCTGGTCGACGCTTTGCGCGCTCAACGCCGTCGCCCTGCCCCACGATCATGACGCCTATCGTCGCGCCGTCGCCTGGCTCGTCGCCATTCAGAACGACGACGGCGGTTGGGGCGAGGACCTTTCAAGCTACAAGCTCGATTACACAGGCTACGAACAGGCGCCCTCGACCGCGTCGCAAACGGCCTGGGCGCTGCTCGGGCTGATGGCCGCGGGCGAGGTCGACCATCCGGCCGTCGCACGGGGAATCGCTTATCTGCAATCGACGCAAAGCGACGGCGGCCTGTGGAACGAAGCGCGATTCACCGCCACGGGTTTTCCGCGCGTCTTCTATCTGCGCTATCATGGCTATAGGAAATTTTTCCCGCTCTGGGCGCTGGCGCGCTATCGCAATTTGAAGCGCGCCAACAGCAAGCGCGTGCAGGTGGGGCTCTAAAAAATTCGAAAGCGGCGGATGCGGCGCGAACGGAGGAGCGATGACGCGCGATTATAGCCGCAGAAGGACCGCCAAGCTCGACGCCCTCGCGCCGATTCTCGTCGTCGTCGGCATGAAGCGCGAAGCCGCCTGCGTCGACGGCGAAGGCGTCACGACGCTATGCAGCGGCGCAAATGCAGCGCGCCTCCGACAGCAGCTCGATGCGCTTGGCGGAGCGGAGTTTTCCGCCGTCGCAAGCTTCGGACTCGCCGGCGGCCTCGATTATGCGCTGCGGCCCGGCCATGTCGTGGTGGCGGACGCCGTCGTCTCGGGAGAGGCGCGGCGCGACACCCATTCGCGTCTCTCATCGACGCTGATGAAAGGGGCGGCCGCGGCAGGCTGTAAAGTCTCGCCAGGCGCCATCGTCGGCGTCGACGCGCCAGCCATGCACCCCGCCGCTAAGGCGGCGCTGCGCGAAAGCGCGCAAGCGGTCGCCGTCGATATGGAATCGCATCTCGCAGAAGAATTCGCGCGGCGGCGCAATGTGCCTTTCGTCGCGCTGCGCGCGATCAGCGATCCGGCGGGGCGCGCGCTGCCGCCGCTGGTCGCCAAGGCGCTGACGCCCGAAGGCGACATAAACGCGTTGGGAGTCGCGCGCGAACTCATTCGCGGCCCGCGTCAGCTCGGGGGAATGATTCGCGCCGGCCTCGACTCGCGCGCCGCCTTCGTCTCGCTAGGCCGCTGTGGACCGCTGCTGGGCCCTTTGCTGCGCCTCATGCTCGCGGAGCTCTGAAAGCTTGGCGACGTTCTCGTCGAAGACATATTCGGCCGGGCGCTGGTTCTCGAGCGAAATGTCCGGGGCCAACGGACCTTCGGTGCGCACGCCAAACAGCGCGACGGCGGCCGCCCGCCAGGGGCGGCGGACCGAATCGGCGACGGCGGTCGCCTCAAAGCCGGAATGCACCATGCAGTCGGCGCATTTTTCGTAGTTGCCGACGCCGTAGGAATCCCAGTTGGTCTCCTCCATCAGCTGCTTGAAGGTCGGCACATAGCCTTCTCCGAGCAGATAGCAGGGACGCTGCCAGCCGAACACGGTGCGCAGCGGCATGCCCCAGGGCGTGCATCGGTAGCTGACATTGCCGGCGAGGAAATTCATGAACAGCGACGATTGGGTAAAGTCCCAGGCCTTGCCGCCGCGTCCGCGACTTAAGATGGCGCGGAACAATTCCTTGGTGCGCGTGCGATTGAGGAAGTGGGTCTGATCGGGCGCGCGCTCATAGGCGTAGCCCGGCGAAAGCGTCATGCCGTCGACGCCGAGCGCCGTGGTCGCATCCAGAAACTTGGCGACGCGCTCCGGGTCGGCGTCGGAAAAGAAGGTGCTGTTGGTGGTGACGCGGAACCCCTTCTCCCTGGCGAGCCTGATCGCCTCGACGGCGCGATCATAGACGCCGTCCTGGCAGACGGCGCGATCATGCATTTCCCTGTCGCCGTCGAGATGAATCGACCAGGTGAAATAGGGGCTCGGCTTGAAGAGGTCGATCTTCTTTGAAAGCAGCAGCGCGTTGGTGCAGACGATCGCGAATTTCTTGCGCGCGATGACGCCTTCGACGATCTGCGGCAGGTCCTTGTGCAGGAGCGGCTCGCCGCCGGCGAGCACGACGACGGGCGCGCCGCATTCATCGACAGATCGCAGCGCGTCTTCAACCGACAGGCGCTTGTTGAGAATATGGTCGGGATAGTCGATCTTGCCGCAGCCGGCGCAGGCCAGATTGCAGCGGAACAGCGGCTCCATCATGAGCACGAGCGGATAGCGCCTCACGCCCGTAAGGTGCTGCTTAAGCAGATAGACGCCGATTTTCGCGATATAGCGGAACGGAATGGCCACGGCTGACCCCTTGGAAACCTGACGGGTTCAAGGCCCGACAGCGCGAGTCGCGGCCGAACGGCCCAGCCGCAGACAGTTAAACTCGGGCTCTAGCACGAATCCTAGAGTGAGGGAAACTGGGCGCCGCGGCGCACCATGCCGCCGCCGAGCGGCACGTGCGCCGCCCCTGGCTCCATTCGCGTGGCAGCGTGAAGTTAGCGGCCGCGCCCTTGCGCGGGAGCGCAAATCCGTCTCAATTCGCCCGCAGCTTCAACAACCGAAAATTCAAATCGAGGGAGCGGACATGGGCAGCCGGCCGGTTCCAGCGTCAAGAGCGTCTGCGCGATGACCGCCTCCGCGCAGCAGGCGCGCGTTCCAGATTCGTCGACGCCGCGACGAAGCTTCGGTCTGTTCGACGCGCTCATGTCGCCGCTCGTGCGTCTGTGGAGGGGCGATCTCAACCTCGGCCGCGTCGGCATGGCCGCCGCATTGCCGGTTCTCGCCTGGGTCTTCTACACGACCTCCTCCGGCATGATCGACATCATGCAGAAGGAGCCCGGCGACCTGATCGGGATCGCCGGCACGGTGATCGCGACAACCGCCGTTCTGACGATGCTCGCGGCGACGTCCTGGTCGCTCGGCGTCGATCTCGCCGCGCTCATCGCACGGCGGCGGATGGCGCGCGAGCGCATGATCATCAAGACCGGCGTGACGGCGCTGGTCTTTATTTTCGTCTTCTCGATCTCCGTCTTTTTTTCCTTCACCTTTTACTACAACAACATCTTCAAGCTCTCTTCCCGCAAGATCGTCGCCGAGCTGCAGCCGATGGAGCTTGCGACTGAAGTGATCCTGCCGGCGACGAAGGAAATCGCCGCCGCTTACGAAGCGGCCTCGTCACGCATCGCCGAGACCCCAAGCTACAAGACTTATCTCAATTCGATCGACGGCCTCATCGACACCGCGCGTCAGGCGGGTCCGGCGCTGCGCGACGCCATTCGAAAGCGGCAGGAGGCGCAACAGGCGGCGATTGCGCAGGCGGCGAGCCAGGCCGCGGCGGAGATGGAGAGCGCCCAAGCGGCGATGCGCCAGCTCGAGGACGCCAAACGGGAGATCCTGGCGCTGGAGCGCAGCATCGGCGAACTCGACGTCGTCGTTAAAGCGAAACAGGATGAAATGGCGTCCGCGTCCGCAACGGCGCGTCAGGAAGAACAGCTCGCAGTCGACGCCGCGCATGGGCTCGACGGATTGGGCGCAGCCTGCGGGCCGAACTGTCGCGGACATCGGGAAAAGGCGGCTGAAGCGCTGCAACGCGTCACGGCGCTAAAGCAGACGCTCGCCGGCCCGGCGACCGAACGCGCCAACGCCGTGAAGCGGCGCGACGCGCTCAGAGCGCAGACGATCACGCTGAAGCAGAAGGCCGAGGCCGCGAGCGCCGCGTCGACGCGGCCGGCGCCAAAGACTGAAGCCGCGCTCGATCTCGACGCCACCGTGCGCGATCTCGCCGCGTTGCGCGACCAGCTGCGCATGGATCCGAGGTGGCGCACGGTGCGCGAAGCAAAACCCCTGTGCGAACCGATTTTTGCGGCGGCGCGGCAATCGAACGCCCTGCCGGCAAGCGTTCCGCAGGACTTCGCCTGCGAGCCGCAAGGCGAAGCGCGCGATATGCTCTCGGCGCGCGACGAAACGATCGCCGCTCGCGCCGCCTTCGACAAGAAATGCGGGCTTGAAAGCGGGCTGCGCGACGAGCTTTCGGCGATCGTCGCCAAGATCCGCGCGGCGCCGCCATCGGACAAGGCGGCGGCGGCGAACGGCTTCAACGAAGCGAAAACGCTCATCGACGCCTGCGTGGTTTCCGGCAAGGCGGCCGGCCTCTCGGAAGACGAGGTGCGCGAGCTTTTGAAGAAAAGCGACGCCTATCTGCGCACGCATAGTTCGGAGCGCAACAAATTCGAACTGGCGCGCGAAGCCTTCTGGAGCTTCACGCCCGATTCGACCATGGCGATCTGCGTCGCCATGGCGCAGGACGCCTTTCTGTTCATCATGAAGTTCCTGTCGGAGATTTTCAAACGCAGCTATGACGCGCGCGAGCGACGCCAGTTCGCCGCGCCGCTCGATCTTTCCGACGACGAAGACCAGCCGACCGACGTTCGCGCGATGAAAGCGATTATGCGCGCCGCCCGTCCGGTTCACGGCGATATGAGCGAGATCGATCCCGATGCGGAAGCAATTTCGCCGCTGCCGCCCAGCGTGCATGACAATGTCCTTGCCATCCTCAATCGGCTCGTGCGCGACGAAATCGCTCATGTCGACCGCAAAGGCGCGTATCTCGTCGACAATGTCACAATCGCGCAGATCGAAGCGCGGCTCTTCTCGGCGTTGAAGCCGCGCGCCGCCCGCGCCCTGTATCACGCCGCCGAGGGCGCGGCCCATGGACCGCGCGCCTATTATTCCGACGCGGAGGCGGCGCATCTTCCGCGGCGACGCTGCGGCGCGCTCGAGCGCTATCTCATCGCCGAACCGGCGCAAATGGACAGGCGTCCATCAACGTAGCGTCAGGCGGCGACGGAGCTCCGGGCCGCCGCTCCCAGCGATGGCAGATAACGCAAGCACAGGCCCTGCGGCTCATGACGCAGGCCGGCGACGACGCTGATCTCGCGCCAGCGCGGATAGCTCGCCGGCAAAAATTGCAGCGCCAGGCCGACGGCCCTCAGAAACGCCGCCTCGCTTGCGAAGTCGTCGGCGCCGAAGGTCAGCGTCGCGTCTTCGCCGGTTTCGGCGCCGCGCGCCAGAAATTCGAGAACGGGCGGCGCCCAACGCGTCTTTTCCAAGGCGTCCTCCAGCGCGCTCCAGACCTCCTGGCGGTCAAGCAGACGCACGATGTATCGCGCCGGCTCGGCGCTGAAGCGCACGCTCTCGTCGTCGCTCGCCAAGTCCGGAAACGCCTCAAGCTCGGCGCCCGCCATGGCCAGCAAGGCGGCCGGATGTCGGCGCCAATCGGCCGTGGTCACGCTCCATACGGCGCTCTGCTGATAGAGGCGCCCGTGGCCGTCTTCACCGTCTTCGGGCCGAAACCGCGCGCGCAGAAAAATGGCGCGGCGCGAATTGGGCTCAGGCGAAACGCGCGCGAGAAACGAGCCGCGCTGGCGCGCCCCAGGATCGACGAGATCGGGTTCGAAGCGGCGCAGCGCCATGAGCCGGGGCGGCGAGAGCAGCCGGTCGTCGGATGAGCGCAGATTGTGGCTGCGCAAGGTGACGCCATAACCTTGGCAGGCAGGAACGCTCAAAGCCGCGCCGGAGGCGAGCTTTCCATAATGCAGCCGTTCGAGAGAAATTTCGGCCGTCTGATCGTCGACCGGCGCAGTCTGGCGCATCGTTGATCCTTCCCGCGCGCGACATTTCACGCGCGTCGACCATAGGCATCGCGGCTTAAGCAAGGATTGACGTGCGGAAGATTAATCCAGCGGCAAAGAACGGCTGTTGACGTCTAGACGTCTTTGTATACCATCGCCGCCGTCAACGAAGGAGGCGACGGTGTACGAACGCGGAGCGATCAGAGACGCCGTCATCGATTGTCTGCGCGACGTGGGCTGCGAGGCGCCGCTGGACGAAATCGTCATAGCGGTGACTGCGCGGCTCGGCGCTGTCCCTCAATCTTCCGTGCGGTCCTACCTCAACCTCAATACGCCCTCGCTTTTTGAACGAACAGGTCGAGGCCGTTACCGGCTGCGCGGCGTAGCCGCAATCGATTACGCAAATATAGAATCAAGCGCACAAATCGATCGTGCGAAACTTTACCGCGCCGACGCATTCAACTGGCTCGCCTCGCAACCGCCAAAGTCGATCCACGCCGTCGTGACCGATCCGCCTTACGGGATTGTGGAATATAGCGCCAAGGAGAAGGCAAAGCTTCGCGAAGGAAGAGGCGGCGTCTGGCGAATCCCGCCATCCTTCGACGGACACAAACGAGCGCCGCTCCCACGATTCACTGTTCTGTCCCGTGACGATCACAAGGCGCTCGCCTCGTTCTTTCGACGACTCGGAACGCTCCTCCTTCGCACATGCGTTCCGGGAGCGAATGTCATTGTGGCGTCCAATCCGCTGCTTTCGCATATCGTCGCGAGCGCCATGAGCGAGACTGGACTGGAGTTGCGAGGCTACATCGCGCGGCAAGTGATGACGATGCGCGGCGGCGATCGGCCCAAGAACGCCCATGAGGAATTCGAGGGGGTGAGCGTCATGCCGAGATCGCAATGGGAGCCATGGGTCGTTTTGCGGGCGCCTCTCGAAGGTCGCGTGCAGGACAATCTGCGCCGTTATGGCGTCGGCGGCTTCCGACGCCTTTCAACGGACAAGCCATTTGGCGACGTGATCCGTTCCCATCCAACTCCCGCGAAAGAGAAGAAAATCGCGCCGCATCCAAGCCTAAAGCCGCAGGCCTTCATGCGCTCGATCGTGCGCGCGTCTCTCCCGCTTGAGTCAGGAATTGTATGCGATCCCTTTGCGGGCGCCGGCGCGACGCTCGCCGCCGCGAACGCCGTCGGCTATGCGTCTGTCGGCGTGGAAATAGATCACGACTATTACGATCTTGCGCTCGCAAGCGTGCCGCGTCTCGCCGCTCTTAAAGTCGAACAGGAGAATTAGGATTTGCCAATCCTATAGATCACGCCAGCTCTCAATTTCTTGAGGCCGTCACGATGCAATGTCGCCGTGTCGGTGCCGAGATCGCCGCGCTTGTTGCGCCGAAAATCCGTTTCTTCGACCTTCGCCAGATAAATCTCGATGAACCGCATTGGCTCCCGAGCGGAGGCAGGCTCCGTCGTCACATCGACCTCGTAGACAAATACGCACATCCACTGATTGCGCGCCCCATGCGTATCGACGGCTCCGCCACGCTTGGTCGTGCTCTTGATTTCTACGCCTTCTTCGCCAGCAGCGACGGCGTCGCCAGGATATTTTCTCCGCAACACCAGATCGGGATGCCCATTATGACGAGCATTCTCGACAAGAGATCGCGAAAAACGCGCGAGCGATGCGGTCATCATGTCTGAGATAATGCCCGACAACGCCTGCGGGCGCAGCATGTCATCCAGACGTTTCAGGCCCTTATCCAGCAACAGTTGATTCACGTCATAAAAGACGTCGTAAATATCCTCCATCGCATGTTCGAAATCGGACTGTCGAAGAGAAAACAGGTAAGTGGCTTGCGGATTAAACGCAGCTCGATTGATCAAGGCCTTCTTGAGACTCACGTCTCGCTCCCGCCAAAACGAATTTCAGATTTTTTTGCCATTTCACGCGATCTCCTCGACGCGCGCGTCGAGCTGCGCATAGGAGAAGGTGAAGGCGCTATCGAGTCCGAGCGCGGCGTAAAGAAAGGGCTCGGCCGTGAGAAACGGGCGCCAATATTCGTTGTAGGCGCGGGCGCCGTCGAGCCCGGCGCGTCGAAACCGACGCTCGCCGGGCTGATGCGGGTCAATGTTCGGGTTCTGAAAGCGCTTGACGAAGCCATAGGCCGAAGAAACCGTGAAGCGCACTGACGCACCGCCGCCCCCGGGCGTCTCCAGCGCGCGCAATCGATCCAGCCATTGCACGGCGCGCAGCGATTTGCGCAACACATGCAGCGCGACCGCGGGATCGCAGGCGTAGGTGAAGGCGCTCGGCCCGAGTCGCGCGAACAATCGCTCATATTGCGAGAAGACGACGACGAGCCGCTTCAGCTTCTTCTCTGGCGCGAGCGCCAGCCGGTCGATCAGCCGCGAAAGATTGCCGGACCAGCCTGAATCCTCCAGCCGCACCAGCGGCAGAACGATCACGATCGCCTCGGCGTCGAGCATTTGCCTCGCCAGCTTCGCCTTGACGTCATTCAAGATCGCTACTTCGGCGCCGTCCGGCGGCACGGCGATCTCGCCCGCCGAATCGACGATCTCCAGCAGCCAGGGTCCGCGCAACACGACCGCCGGCGGCGCCTCGCCGTTTACCGTCAGGCGGAAGCGATATTCATAAGTGTCGAGCGTGTCGGTGGCGACGCCGCCCTCGGTAAAGTCCCGCCGCAGCCGCTCGTAGTCGCCCTGTTCGACCGTCAGCAGATCGGCCTTCTTTGGCTCGATGCCGTCGGCGTAGAATTCCGCGTCGGTAACGGGTTGCAGCGCCGGCCGCAGGCGCGGCGAATAGCCGAAGGCGCTTTGCGCGACGCAGTCGACGAGCGATGCGAGCAGCGACGACTTGCCGCCCTTCTTCGGGCCGATGAGACAGATCGACAGTCTTTCGGTCATTCGCGCATTTAACCCATTGGAGCGGCCTATAGCGCGACAATACAGGTCGCGCGCGCATGGCGAAAGGTGACGCGCCCGCCGGCCCCGTGGTAAGCGCGCTTATGCTCGAAGGCCTTCCGCCCAATAACGCCAGCCACATGCTGCGCCTCGATTGCGACGAAAAACGCGCCCGCGCCGTCGCCGACCTCATCGTCGAGACCTTCGATCCGACCGAAACCGCCGCCGCCGCCTTCGAGCTGGATGGCGGGCCGCAATGGTCGGTCGAAGTCTATTTCGCCGGCGCGCCCGACGAAGCGCAGATTCGCGCGCTGATCGAGGCGGCCGCTGACGCCGAAGCGGCGCAGGCCGCGCGCTTTTCGACGATCGCCGAGAAGGACTGGGTCGAGAAGGCTCTTGCCGGACTGGCCCCGGTGCGCGCCGGCCGGGTGCTGGTCCATGGCGCGCATGATCGCAGCCGGCGGCGCGCAAACGACATCGGCGTCGAAATCGAAGCGGCGCTCGCCTTCGGCACCGGCCATCACGGCACGACGCTCGGCTGCCTGAAGGCGCTCGATCGAATCGCCAAACGCCGGCGCCCGGCGCGCATTCTCGATGTCGGAACCGGCACCGGGGTTCTCGCGATCGCGAGCGCGCTGATCTTTCATCGGCGCGTCGCCTGCGGCGATATCGATCCCATCGCGGTCGAGACGGCGCGCGCCAACGCAAGCGCCAATGGCGCCGGCCCCTATGTGCGCCCGGTCGTCGCCGCAGGGCTCCGCCACCCGTCGCTGCAAGGCCAGTACGATCTGATCTTCGCTAATATTCTGGCCAAGCCTTTGCGCCTCCTCGCGCCCCAGATCACAGGCGCCGCCGAGCCTGGCGCCGAGCTTGTGCTCTCAGGATTGCTGGCGCGCGACGTGCCCGGCGTGCTCGACGCCTATCGCGCCCAGGGATTCTTCCTGGCCGAGCGGGGCGACATCGACGGCTGGGCGACGCTGACGCTGAGGCGCGGCGGGCGCGGTTAGCGCCCCCTCCCTGTCCCTCGCCCGCTAACGCGGGAGAGGGGACGCTCCGAACCGCAACGCCACTCCGACGACACGCAACCTCCTCCTTTTCCCGCGCCCTGCTTCAACTCGCGCAAACTGCTCCCTCTCCTGCGAAGCGGGGGAGGGTTGGGGAGGGGGAAGTCGAAGGCGCGAAGCCATTGCCCATGGCCCGCCACGTGCATAGGTTGTGCCCATGTTCGAAGCGAAATTCCAGACATTCGTCGACGACGCCTCATGCGGCGACAGCGCTGCGCGCCTTAACGCGCTGCGGGCTGAACTGAAGCGACAGGGACTCGACGGTTTTCTCGTCCCGCGCGCCGACGCCCATCAAAACGAATATGTGCCCAAATGCGCCGAGCGACTCGCCTGGCTCACCGGCTTCACCGGATCGGCCGGCTTCGCCGTCGTGCTGGAGAAACAGGCGGCGATCTTCGTCGACGGCCGCTACGTCATTCAGGTGCGCGGCGAGATCGACGCGAAACTCTTCAAGCCGCTCGACATCGCCGAGACGACGCCGGTGAAATGGCTCAGCGACCATGCGCATCCCGGCGCGCGCATCGGCTACGACCCCTGGGTGCACGCCAGCGCGCAGATCGAGCGCTTTACGAAGACGCTCGCTGAAAAGAAGATCGAACTCGTCCCGCTCGACATAAATCCGATCAACGCGCTGTGGACCGATCGCCCGGCCGAGCCGAAAGGCGCGGTGACGATTCATCCGGCGCGTTACGCCGGCGAGAGCGCCGGCGCCAAGATCAAGAAGCTGCGCGGGGCGCTGAAGGACGCCGACGCCGCGCTGATGTCCGATCCGCATGCGATCTGCTGGGCCTTCAACATTCGCGGCGCCGACGTCGCCCACACGCCGATCGCGCTGTGCTTCGCCCTATTGCCGAAACAGGGCGCGCCGACGCTTTATGTCGACGACGCAAAGCTCTCCTCGAAGACGCGCGCCGCGCTTCAGAAATTTCTCACCCTGAAAGCGCCCGAAAATCTCGTCGACGATCTTGTCGAGGCTGGAAAGCGCGGCGCGACGATCCTCTTCGATTCAGCGACGGCGCCGCAAAAACTCGTCGACACTTTGCGCACAGCGGGCGGCAAGCCGCGTCTTGGCGACGATCCGGCGACTCTGCCCAAGGCGATCAAGAATGACACGGAGCTTGCGGGGGCGCGGGCCGCGCATATTCGCGACGGCGCGGCGCTGACGCGCTTTCTCGCCTGGTTCTCGGAAGCCGCGCCAAAAGGCGGGCTGACCGAAATTTCCACGGCGCAAGCGCTCGAGACCTTCCGCCGCGAAAGCGGCGACCTGCGCGACATCTCCTTCCCAACGATCTCCGCCTTCGGCGAACATGCGGCGATCCCGCATTATCGCGTGACCGAGAAGAGCAATCTCAAGATCGGCCGCGGCGTCTATCTCGTCGATTCCGGCGCGCAATATCTCGACGGCACCACCGATGTGACGCGCACGCTCGTCGTCGGCCGCGCGTCGAAACAATTGCGCGAACATTTCACCCGCGTGCTCAAGGGCCATATCGCCATCGCCCGCGCCGTGTTTCCGAAAGGCGTCTCGGGCGCGCAGCTTGACGCCTTCGCGCGCCGCGCGCTGTGGGAGGCGGGCCTCGACTTCGACCACGGCACGGGGCATGGCGTCGGCTCTTATCTTTCCGTGCATGAGGGGCCGCAGCGCATTTCGAGGCTCGGCGCGACGCCTCTACAGCCGGGCATGATCCTGTCGAACGAACCCGGCTATTACCGCGCCGGCGAGTATGGGATCCGCCTCGAAAATCTCGTCATCGTCGAGAAGCGCGAAATCAAGGGCGCCGAGCGCGAGATGTACGGGTTCGAGACCATCACGCTCGCGCCTTTTGACTTGAATTGCGTCGAGCCGAATTTGCTGACGCCGGAAGAGACCGACTGGCTCAACGCCTATCATGCGCAAGTGCGCAAGACGCTGTCGCCGCTTGTCGACGCCAAGACGCGCAAATGGCTGCGAGAGGCGACCCGGAAGGTGGATGCTTAATTGCTTTCATTTGAGCACCTGCTCCTCAACAGAGAGGCCGGCATCGCCGCGGAACTCATTGCGAGTGGTGTGACTTTGCTTGGACGAGCAAATTACGCTCACACGGGGCTGTACGGACAGGCTTTCTTCAATCTTTCTATAGGCTTTGAGCGAACAGCCAAACTGATCTACATCGCTGATTACGCGATCCAACACTCTGGAGCTTATCCGTCGAACGACGAGCTCAAGACGAAATTCAGCCATGACGTGAAGCAGCTTTTTGATCATGCGGAGAAGATTTCGGACCGCTTGCGTACCGGCAAGAAATTTTGCGATCGCCCGAACACTGATATCCATTGCGCGATCGTGCAGGTGCTGAGCGAATTCGCAAAGCGAACACGGTTTTACAATCTTGACACGGTGATGGGGTCGGTTTCAGCTCGGTCATCTGATCCCTTGTACGCGTGGAACGAGCGGGTGGTTGCACTTATCATAAAGAAGCACCTCACCTTGAAAAAAAGGGAAAGGATTGAAAGAAGTGCTGCGCTGATTGACCATTTACTCCGCGACAAAGCTTTAGTTTCGATGACGGATGAAACCGGAGCAGCGATGAACACCGTTTATTTGGCATCACGGCGAACTGGTGAAACAGATGTCGCAAGAAAGTGGGCTCCGCTTTATGTACTGCAGTTAGCCCGGTGGCTTACTTACTTGCTCTATGACTTGTCGCATGAGGGAGCGTATACTTATCAAATAGATGGGCTGCTCGGCTTGAGCGAGGGGATGTCCCGCTTGATGTTGAAAAGCGGAAATCGGCGTTGCTGGCCTGAATGCTATGCGGCTTTCGCGGTTTGAGCAAGATGCTCGTTCGATGGGACGGCGTTCGCCATGCGCTTTGCGAGCGCC
>VGEB01000014.1 GCA_016869435.1 Alphaproteobacteria bacterium
GCGTCGCCGGCGCCCATCCGCGTCGCGACATGCGCCGCCGCAGGCGCAAAGGCCTGGACGGTCAGCGCAAGCGCGAAAAGCAGAGCTGACAACCAGTTACGGCGCATAAAAGCTCGAACCTTCGTTCAGGCGCGCCTGCCGAATTTACAGGCGCGCGCCGATGTAAGCAAAAAGCGAGGGCCGCGACAAGTTAATCTTGGAGCGGCCACCTCGCTGCGGCAAAGCGTCTCAGGGGGACGTCCGATTTCTTATCGAAGCCGATGTCCTGAGTCTCACCTAAATGTCGAAGTGTTTCCGGAACCGCCCCGATCGATCGTCACGACATCATCGGGACCGCCGAAGTGGTAATTCAAAGCGATGAAGAACGTGCGCTGCGGATAGGGATTGGGATTAACATAGGCTTTCCACCGGCCGATGTTATTGACGCCGACAGACAGCCACCAACGCGGCTCAAGTCGATAACGCCATTTCGCGTCGAAGACGAGAATCTCGCTGTCCACATTGCCGTAGTTGTTGTGATTGAAGTCGGTGTTCGCGAATGTGATGAATGCGGCCGACGAATAGCGCGCGCCGAGAGCGAAGGACATGTCGGGATTGGGCGTATAGGTCATGACGCCGCGGAACCGTATCCTCGGAACCCGGGGGAATTGACGGCCACCGTAGAGCACCGCTGGAACGGTCACGGAGAGCGGATTGACGTTGCCGTTCGCCAACACGTACGGCGCGCCTCTAAAGTCGCCGCTCGACAGGTTCGATTGAATTTTTGCATCGGTGAAAGTAACGCCGCCATTGAAGTCCAAGCCGGGAAAGAAAATGTCCTTCATGTCCGCGACGGCTTCGATCCCGCGGAAGCGGACCTTGTCCATGTTGTCGTTTTGCGTGACGATTTGGCCGAACCCGTTGATCGCGCTCTGGCTGGCAATGGCGTTCCAGCGGTCGTCAAGGAAGAAGCTGACGCGCGGATTGAACAGGCCAATGGCCCCGCCAAAAGCGTCGACCGTTCGGTATTCGCCAGTCACATCGTAACAGGTGCAGATTTCAGGCTGAAGATTTGGGTTATTGGCGAGTATCGAACTTGGGGTCGCCAGCGCCTGGAACAGCTCGGAGACAGTTGGAAAGCGATAGGCGCGGGCGATCGAACCGCGCAGCTTGAATTCCGGCGTCACTTGATATTCCAGCGCCGCCTTCGGCGAGAACGCCCCTTTGTAAGAGTCAGGAAAATAAGTCACATTCGCGCGCGCAGGGCCGAGCGATACGAGACCTGGCGAGAACTGACTCGCGACGGTCAAGCCGCCGGTGGCGTTCATGCCGTTGAACGCGCGCCACCATTCGCCACGTGCGCCGGCGGTGAACTTCCAGTCCGGCAGCGGCTTCCAGACCTCCTGAGCGTAAACGCCCTTAGTCTCGGTCTTGCCCGTGTTATAAGCTTGAATCCCTAGGTAGTAGTTATTTGGCCAGGAGACGGTGCTCGTCTGCACGGTGTTGAGCGAATAGACGTCGCCATGAGCGCCGAATGATACTTCGTGCTTGCCGAGCAGGTCGTACGGGACGCGCCAGATGGCGCGCGCGTCGCCGGTGCGCCAAAAAGTTCCGCCATTGTTTGCGTTCAAGCCTCTAGGATCGAAGTTGTATGCTGTGCCGGCGGCGTTGACTCGTGGCCCATACGACTGCGCGGCGTTCGAAAAGTCCCGCACAAAGTTGTATGAACTGGCAGACAGATCGTAGTCGAAAACGCCGCCAGTTTCCTGGCGGAGTTCGAGCCCCTGCATAACGTGACTCGCCGCGCCATGGCTGGGATTGACGCCGCCGGGCGTGACGAAGAAGGGGCCGAACTGGATGCGGCCGCTCTGCGTGTTGTAGATCGGCATCCCATTCCTGTCGCGAATGAAACTCTCGACGGTGGTGTCGTTATTTAGCGACCAGAAGCCGATCTGATATTTCGCGCGGACGAGCGGGGCGACGTCGTACGAAACTTTGACTTTCGCCATGTCCGTCTGCACGTGGTCGGCGCCCGCGGCGGCGGTGATCACGCGCGGCACTCCCTCCTGATTGAAATCCACATGGCCGCCAAAGAACCGCGGATCGGTTCGGGGCGCGGGAGGATTGCCCTGAAGAGGCTGCGGCGTGAGGATATTTCCAGGAAAGGTCTGCGCCTGACCTTGGTTGTCCAAATGCTCGTATCCGACCCAGTAACGGAAATCGTTGATCCGGTCGCCGATCAGCACATTCGTCACGCCGCCAAGATTGAGTTCCTTGCGGCTGTATAGGCTGAAAGGCTGGACTGCGGCGGTGCCTGACGCGTGAACCTCGAAATTGTCGGGCATGCGCGTCGTCATCGTCAGCACGGCGCCAATCGAATTCCCGGGGTAGAGCGCGGAAAACGGCCCATACATGACGTCGATACGGGAGATTTCCTCCGGCGAGACCATGCCCCACCGCGGCGGAAAGTTGAAGCTATTGCCGAGCAGGTTCGAAAGTAGAATTGTGTCCGCGTATACAAGCGCCAACGCGCTCTGAATCGTGCCTGAGGTGCGGGTCGAGACGATGGCGTTTCGGTCGCCGATATAGCGCTCGCGCACCCAGATCGACGGCATGTAGCGGAATGCGTCGGCGGAGGTCATGATGTTGGTGGTTCGAAGAATCTGCTGGCGCGTTCTGCTTTCGACGACCGCGGGGATGTTCGCCGGCAACGTGCGGCTGAACGGCGCGGGCTTGGGTTCCGCGTAACGGTCCGCCAGCCCGGACCCTGCCCCAGTCCCCGGCGTAGGCGTCGCGGTGGTGACCCGTCCCGGGCCGCCGGCGGTGTGACCCGGGGGGCCTCTATGCACGGCGGCCCGCGCGCCGCCGACATTGATGGTGGGCAGCGCCTGCTGCGCGTTCGCGGCCGATGTCGCCACCAGGCCAAGCACGACGAAAGAGGCTCCTCCGAGGAGCCGGGAACGACGGATCATGACAATATTCCTTCAGCACGACGCCGATCGGCGCATAATGTGAGGCGAGCTGCGGCGGCAAACGCGACGCGCACGCGAAGAAAATGTGGAAGCTGCTATGCGCAGCGGACCCGGCTCAGACCGAGGCGCATCGCGCGCTCGCGTCTGATGGACTCAGGCGCGCGAGACGGGGGGCGCCCGCGCGCTGTGCGCCCGCGACAATCGCTCGGAGCGGGATCGCGCCGCATTTACCGGCGGGTCGATCAGCGCATATGCGACGAGCGCGACGACATGAAATTCGACAGACGAAATCCAGGCTGCCGGCGGTCCGCCGCATAAGAGACAGGAATGGCAGTTGTGCTGACGCCCTGCCTTGTCATTGGACGCCGTGTTTTCGGCCTCGCTCAGGTGATGACACGAGGCTGAAAGCGTCTGCCCGGAGGAGATAGCAGCGGCGCGCGCCAAACCAGCTCCGCCCGCGACGGTCTGTGTGACCATCGCCAGTATAAGAAGCAGGGTGCGAAGCGTCGTGAGCCGCATTTTCATTCCAACAAAATCAGACGGTTTAACATTCCCGATAACGTGCCTCTTGAATAGGCGCGCAGGGCTTCCTGAGGCAGAAAAACAGGAAGTGTAACATTTACGTAACAGAGGGCGAATTGGCGCGAGGCGCCTAATCAAAGGCGTTTCCCTTTGCCGGCCCGCATTCTAATCTCGCGCCCATGTACATCGCCATCACCAGAGACATCCAAATCACGGCGCTTCCCGACTTTATGCCGGACCGCTCGGACCCCGACCAGGATCACTATTTCTGGGCTTACACGATCGAGATCGCCAATCTCGGGCGCGTTCGAGTGCAGCTCCTGTCGCGTCACTGGGTCATCATCGACGCCAACGGCCGTCGCGAGGAGGTGCGCGGACCGGGCGTCGTCGGCGAGCAGCCGGTGCTCGAGCCGGGCGAAACATTTCGCTACGCGTCAGGCTGCCCGCTCGGCACGCCTTCGGGCATCATGCACGGCAGCTACCGTATGGTCACTGACGCCGGCGAAACCTTCGACGTCGAAATCCCCACTTTCTCGCTCGACAGTCCACTGTCGCGTCCGACCCTGAACTAGGCGGGCGTGATGGAGCGCCTCGAAGACGCGATCGACATGCTCTCCCGCTTGGTCGCCTTCGACACGGTGAGCTCCAAATCCAATCTGCCGCTGATCGACTTCGTCGAATCCTACCTGCGCGAACAGGATGTGCGTTTCGTGCGCGCGCCGAACGCTTCCGGCGACAAGGCGGCCCTTTTCGTCACCATCGGTCCCGACGTCGACGGCGGCGTGCTTCTTTCGGGCCACACCGACGTCGTGCCCGTCGCAGGCCAGAGCTGGAGCGCCGATCCGTTCACGCTGCGTCGCGACGCGACCCGGCTTTACGGGCGCGGCGCCGTAGACATGAAAGGGTTCGACGCCGCCTGCCTCGCGATGATTCCAGAGTTCAAGGCGGCGCATCTGTCCCGCCCCGTCCACATTCTCTTGAGTTATGACGAGGAGACCACCTGTCTCGGCCCGCTCGACGTCATCGCGCGGTTCGGCGCCGACCTGCCGCGCCCGTCCGCGGTTATCGTCGGCGAGCCGACGTCGATGGAGGTCGCCGACGCGCATAAGAGCGTCGCCACCTTTGTGACGCGCGTGCGCGGCTTCGAGATCCATTCGGCCAATCTCAACCGCGGCGTCAGCGCCGTGCACATCGCCTGCAAGCTGGTGTGCGAGCTCGAGCGCCTGGGCGAAGAACTCCGCGCGGCGGGCGATCCGAGCGGGCGCTTCGATCCGCCCTTCTCAACCATTCACGTGGGCGTCATCCACGGCGGGACGGCGCGCAACATCGTCGCCAAGGACTGCGAATTTCTGTGGGAGGTTCGGGGATTGCCCGGAGCGCCCGCGAATTTCGTTCGAGATCGGCTGGAGGCCTATTGCGACGGATTGAGGCGAACGGTTTTCGCCGGGTTTCCTGGCGCCGGCATTGAAACCGTCATGGAGAATCAGGTGCCGGGCCTCGCCCCGCAGCCTGGCTCCGAAGCGGAGGTTCTCGCGCTGAGGCTCGCCAAGCGGAACGCGACCATCGCCGTGCCCTATGCGACCGAGGCCGGTCAGTTTCAGCGCGCTGGAGTGG
Organism: Alphaproteobacteria bacterium; assembly: GCA_016869435.1. GTDB lineage: Bacteria > Pseudomonadota > Alphaproteobacteria > Rhizobiales > Beijerinckiaceae > Methylocystis. The sequence continues at coordinate 5,088 of VGEB01000014.1, forward strand.
CCGCGGTCGTCTGCGGGCCTGGCCGCATCGATCAGGCGCACCAGCCGGACGAATATATCGACATCGCCGAATTGGCGGCTTGCCTTGAGTTCCTAAGGGGACTGACGCAGCAATTTCGAATGTGACAATCCGGCTTTAGAAGTCGGCCGCACGCCATTGCTTTCGTGAAGTGAGCGGCTATAGTCCGCGCCCGTTCCGGCGCTTTTCAAACAGACGCCTCCGCGCCGGGCTCCGAGCCTCTTAAAGAGAATTCCAGATGAAGCTGATCCCGGACGCTTTGGCGCAAGCCCAGCCGTCACCGCCCGCCGCCGCCGAAGCGCCCGCCTCGCCGCCGGCCGAGCCGACCGCCCCTGCCGCGCCGACGCCGCCGAGCCTCCCGCATCCGCCTGCCTCGACCCAAACCGGGCAGGTGGCCGACTCCAAGCCCGAAGCGCAACAGCCCCCGACGATGCCGGAGATGCTGGGGCAGCTCATTCCCATCTTCGTGGTGATGGGCATCGTCTACATCCTGGTCATCCGCCCCCGTTCTCGCCGCGAGAAGGATGCGCTGGCCCAGCTTCGAAACGTTCGCCGCGGCGACACGCTCGTCACCACCAGCGGGTTCGTCGCCAAGGTGACCAAGTCGATCGACGACGCTGAAGTCGAGGTCGAACTCGCCCCCAATGTCCGGGTGCGGATGCTGCGGACCGCCATCGCCGAAGTGCGCGCCAAGGGCGAGCCGGTGAAGGAGGAGCCGCCGCCGGCCAAGACCGGCGTGCCCGCCAAGAGCGGCGGAAGGTCGGCCAAATCGAGCGACGCAAAGTCCGGCGACGGCAAGACCGGCGACGCCAAAAGCGGCTCACAGAGCTGACGCCGCCCCTTCGATCCCATAGCCAATAGCAGGACGATGCTGCGATTTTCGACCTGGAAATTTTTCGCCATTGTCGCGATGACTCTCGCCGCGGTGCTCATCGTCGCGCCGAGCATGTTGTCAGCGTCCCATTATGAGCAGCTGAAATCTCGGCTGCCGTCGTGGCTGGTCCCGCCGACGATCGTGCTTGGCCTCGATTTGCAGGGCGGCTCGCATGTGATGCTCGAAGTCGACCAGGCGGACCTCATCGCCACGCAGGTCAAGAACCTTCGCGACGACGTGCGCCGCATTCTCCGCGAAGAAAAGGTGGCGATCACCGGCGGCATCGGGACGACCGCGCGCGGGGTGCAGGTGCGTGTGGCGGACGAAGCGGACCGCGAGAAAATTCTTCCGAAGCTGCGGCAGCTGCGTAATAGCTTCAGCAGCGCGCTCATGGGCGGGCCCTCCCCTCTCGACGTCGAGACCTCGCCCGATGGCGTCATTCGCGTGACCATCACCGACGCCGGTCTCACGGACAAATCGCGCAAGGCCGTCGAGCAATCGATCGAAGTCATTCGCCGGCGCGTCGACGCGCTCGGCACGCGCGAGCCGAGCATCCAGCGTCAGGGCGACGACCGCGTGCTGGTGCAGGTGCCAGGCCTCCAGGACCCGGAAACGCTTAAGGAAATTCTCGGCAAGACCGCGAAACTCGAATTCCGCCTCGTCGCCGAACCCGGCCAGAACCCCTCGGAAACCGAGGAACTGGATCAGGTCGAACAGGAAGGCAAGATCGCCGTCGAGAAACAGGTGATGGTCAAGGGCGAGGATCTCACCGACGCGCAACCGGGCTTTGACCAGCAAAGAAGCGGCGAGCCGGTCGTCAATTTCCGCTTCAACATTCGCGGCGCTCAGGCCTTCGGCGAAGTCACCTCCAAGAACGTCGGGCGGCTGTTTGCGATCGTCCTCGACAACAAGGTTATTTCGGCGCCGCGAATCCTGACCCCGATCACCGGCGGCTCGGGACAAATTTCCGGACGCTTCACTGTCGAACAGGCGAATAATTTGTCGATCCTGCTGCGCGCTGGCGCGCTCCCGGCGAAGCTCAACATTGTCGAAGAGCGCACCGTCGGGCCCGGCCTCGGCCAGGATTCGATCGACGCCGGCAAACGCGCCGCCTATGTCGGCGCGGGGCTCGTCGTCGTCTATATGCTCGTCACCTACGGCGTCTTTGGCGTCTTCGCCAATCTCGCGCTCTTCGTGCATATCGCCTTCATATTTGCGGGACTCGTGCTGCTTGGCTCGACGCTGACGCTTCCCGGCATCGCCGGCATCGTTCTGACGATCGGCATGGCGGTCGATTCGAACGTGCTGATCTACGAGCGCATCCGCGAGGAAAATCATGCCGGACGTTCGATCCTCGCGTCGCTCGACGCCGGCTTCACCCGCGCCTTCGCGACGATCGTCGACTCGAACGTCACCATGTTCGTCGCCGCGGCCATCCTTTATTTTCTTGGTACGGGACCGGTGCGCGGCTTCGCTGTTTCGCTTGCGCTCGGCATTCTGACGACCATCGTCACCGCGGTGACCATGACGCGCATGATGATCGCCGTCTGGTATCATTACGCGCGGCCGACCAAGTTACCGATTTAGAGGGGCGACATTTATGAAACTTCTGCGCCTCGCCCCGGAGAACACCAAATTCCCGTTCATGCGGTTCCGCCGCGTGAGCTATCCCTTCTCGGCTCTGTTGTCGCTGATCGCGGTCGCCCTATTCGTCTTCAAGGGCATGAATTTCGGAATCGACTTCGCCGGCGGCACAGTGATCGAACTCCGCGCAAAGTCGGGCGCCGCGGAAGTCGGCACGCTGCGCACGCTGGGCGAAAGCCTCCATTTGGGGGACATCGAAGTGCAGGCTTTCGGCAATCCGGCCGACGCGACGCTGCGCTTCGGTCTGCAGCCTGGCGGCGACGTCGCCCAACAGGCGGCGGTCGAGCGGGTACGCGACGCCGTCGGCGCCTATTATGATCTGCGGCGCGTTGAAGTCGTCGGCCCGCGCGTCTCGAACGAATTGGTGCAATCGGGAACGCTCGGCGTCGTGCTCTCGATCATCGCGGTGCTGAGCTATCTATGGTTCCGCTTCGAATGGCAGTTCGCGATCGGCGCGGTTATCGCGACGATGCACGATCTTTTGCTCACCGTCGGCTTCTTCTCGATCACCCAGCTCGAATTCAACACCACGTCGATCGCCGCGATTTTGACCATCGTCGGCTACTCGTTGAACGAGACGGTGGTGGTGCTCGACCGTATTCGCGAGAACATGCGCAAATACAAGAAAATGGCGACGGCCCAGATGGTCGACATGTCGATCAACGCGGTGCTGCCGCGCACGATCATGACCGCGACGACGGTCATGCTCGCCTTGTTCGCGCTCGTCGCCTTCGGCGGTCAGGTGATCCGCTCCTTCTCGCTTGCGATGATCTGGGGCATTTTTGTCGCGACTTATTCGTCGATCTTCATTTGCTCGCCGATGCTGATCTATCTCGGGCTGCGCAACGAAGACGCCGACAAGGCGGCCATGCAGAAGCACGAGACCGAGCGCAAGGCTGAAACTGCCGATTCCCTGCGCAACGAGGCGGCCGAAGGGCAAGCCGCCGCGCCGACGTCGTCGCCCGCCGCCACCGAAAAGACGCCCGCTCCCGCGCGCAAGGCGGCCGGCAAGCGGGCCAAGACGAGGCCGGCTTGACCGCTCGCGACGGCGGCTATGTTCGCGGCCGCCACAAGATCGACGATTATGGCGGCGGCGGTTTTCGTTTCGCCGACATGTCCCACCGAGGCTCTATCCTCGCGCTGCCCTCGGGAGTGCGCGCCGTGCCTCTAACCAGCGCCGCGGACATCGACGAAGCGATCATCGACGGCGCGCTTGCCGAAAGCGGCGGCCTCGACATCTTCGTCGTGGGAACCGGACAGGAACTGCTGCCTCTTGCCCCAGGCCCGCGCGCGCGACTGCGCGCGGCGGGGGTCGGTTGCGAGACGATGGCGACCGGAGCAGCGGTGCGCACTTACAATATGCTTGTCGACGAGGATCGCCGAGTCGGCGCGCTGCTGATCGCCGTGTGACATGACCGCCGCTTCCCAGGAGCATTATGCACAGTGCGAAGAGCTTCTGCGGGCGCGCGATCGCGACCTGTGGCTCGCCTGTCTCTTCGCGCCGCCGGACACGCGTCAACACATTCACGCGCTTTACGCCTTTGCCCATGAGGCTTCAGACGTCAGCAGCAAGGTCACGCAACCGCTGTTGGGTGAGATGCGCCTGCAATGGTGGATCGACGCCCTCGAGGGCGCCGCCACGCAAGGCGAAGGCGCGCGCGCCAACCCTGTAGCCGATGCGCTCATCGACACGATCGAGCGCTTCGCCCTGCCCCGCGACGAGTTCGTCGCGCTGGCGGAGGCCCACGTCTTCGATCTCTATGACGATCGTATGCCGACCTGGACAGCGCTCCAAGACTATTGCCGTGCGACGGCGTCGGCCCCGATGCGCTGGGCCGCTCGCATTCTCGGCGCGGATCTTCAAGCGCCGTCGGCGCGCGCTTTCGACGAGGCCGGCGTCGCACTCGGCTTGACGCGAATAGCGCGCGCGATCGCCGATCCCGATCAGCGGAAATTTTTACCCGACGAGGCGTTAGCGCGAGAGGGCGACCCGACGAGCGAGCGCGATCAGCTTCGCTCGGGCTTGAAGGAGATGCTAAGGCTGGCGCAATCTCACTATGCCGAAGCGCGCCGTCTGGCCGTCGATCTTGGCGCGTCCCGCGCCGCGCTGCTTCCGGCCGCCGCGACACCGCTTTATCTGGAGCGCTTGGCGCGAAGCGATTACGATCCTTATCGTCCGACCGGCGAACCTTCGCCGTTGCGCCGACAATGGCGCATCTGGCGCGCGTCGCGCAGCGTCGGACTTTGATGCGGGCCGTAAGAGGCCATTGGGACCTACCGAAATGACCAGCCTCGAATATGAATACGACGCCCGGCGCCTGCGCATGGAGACGCTGCTCATGCTGCGCTGGGTGGCGATTACCGGCCAAGCTGCAGCCTGTCTTGGCGTCTATTTCATTTTCGGATTTGATTTTCCCGTCGGCCTCTGCTTCGTCTTCATCACGGCGTCCGCGACGCTCAATATCGGCATGCGCTTTGGCACGCCGCGCAGCTTCCGCCTCGGCGACGTCGAGGCCGCCGTGCTCCTCGGTTACGATATCATCCAGCTTGGATTTCTGCTGTATCTCACGGGCGGTCTGACGAATAGCTTCGCGATGCTGCTCCTGACGCCGGTCATCATCTCTGCGGTGTCGCTGCCGAGCAATCTGACGCTGCTGCTCGGCATCGTCATGATCGCGATCGCGACGGTGCTTGCGGTCGAATATTATCCGTTGCCCTGGTATCCCGACGAAAAGCTGGCTTTCCCGCTCCTTTACCGCACCGGAATCTGGGCTGCGCTCGCGCTCAGCGCGGCGTTCATCGGCATTTACGCCGGTCGTGTGTCCGATGAAGCGCGCATTTTGGCTGACGCGCTCGCCGCGACGGAACTGGTGCTCGAGCGCGAGCAACATCTCTCGCAGCTCGACGGCCTGGCCGCGGCGGCGGCTCACGAACTTGGCACGCCGCTCGCGACGATCACGTTGATCATCAAGGAGTTGCAAAATTCGGCGCCGGAGAATGCGCCAGCGCTGCGCGATGACCTTACGCTCCTCGCGCAGGAGACGGCGCGCTGCCGGGAGATTCTGGGCAAGCTCGCCTCGCTCGGCGCCATGGATCAGAGCAGCGTCATGAATCTCTTGTCCATCGACACGCTCATCCAGGAAGTGGTCGAGCCGCAGCGCGAGAGCGGCGTCGCGGTCGAGATTTCGAAGAGCGGGCCGCCGAACGCGCCGGTGCTGGCGCGCAATCCGGCCATTCTTTACGGTCTCGGCAACCTCGTCGAAAATGCCATGGACTTCGCCGCTTCGCGCGTAAAAATTGACGCTTGGTGGAGCCAAAGTTACGTCACGATAGCGATCCAGGACGACGGGCCCGGGTTTTCTCCCGACATTCTCGACCGACTCGGCGACCCTTATCTCAGGGGTCGTCCGACGGAGCGACGCACGAAGAGCGACCCTGACTCTGGGCTGGGGCTTGGTCTCTTCATCGCCAAGACGCTTCTTGAGCGATCAGGCGCCTTCGTCGAAACGACGAATGTCTCGCCGCCGAGAACCGGCGCTATCGTCAAAATCACCTGGCCTCGCGCGGCGCTGGAGCCGGCCGCCGCAAGGGACAAGGCCGCGCAGCAGGCCGCTACGCCATAAATTGATCGACGCGACGACGCCGATCGGCTAGCTTTGACAAAAATCATGGGTGGAAGCGCGATGTCGGCCGAAGAATTAAAGGCGGATCGGGAAGGCGTCTCTGACGGTGAGCAAATTGCGGCTCTGCCGCAGGATCGAACATTGCTGATCCTCGACGACGACAAGCCCTTTCTAGGCAGGTTGACCCGCGCGATGGAGGCGCGGGGCTTCATCGTAACGCCATGCGAAACGGTCGCCGACGGGCTGGCTGCGCTTGAATCGAATCCGCCCGCTTTCGCCATCATCGACATGCGGCTCAACGACGGCAACGGCCTGGAAGTCATCTCCCAGCTGAAGGCGTCGCGACCCGATGCGCGCGGGATCATTCTCACCGGCTACGGCAACATCGCCACCGCAGTCAGCGCCGTTAAGCTCGGGGCCTTCGATTATTTAGCGAAGCCTGCCGACGCCGACGAAATTTACCACGCGCTGATGGCCACTCAGCTCGACAAGCCAGACGCTCAGGAAAATCCCATGTCCGCCGATCGGGTGCGGTGGGAGCATATCCAGCGCGTCTTCGAGTCCTGCGACCGCAATGTTTCGGAGACGGCCCGGCGGCTCAACATGCATCGCCGCACCCTGCAACGCATTCTTGCCAAGCGCGCGCCTCGATGACCCGTGCCTTAACTGGCCAATTCGTCAGCGAAAGCCAGCATGCAGTAGCGGTCCGCCGCCATGGTCGCGAAGCGAATTAGCATCGAGCGGCGCCGCGCCGGCGCGAGCGGCAAAGACGGCGCTTCGCGCGCGAGTAGCGCCCCATGGGCGTCGGCAATGATCAGACCAACGTCCTGCGGAATTAATGCGGGATCGAGCGATTCGGGGATCGCGAAATAGAACCGGTCGCAAAAGCCGCGATAGTGGGGCCATTTAAGGTCCGCGCGAAAATCCGCGTAGCTCGACTTGACCTCAACGATGCGCAGCGCGCCGTCGGGCGCGAGCGCAATGAGATCGGCGCGCCGCCCGTTCGGCAGAGGCGCTTCGCAAACGACAGAGAAGCCGCAAGCCCGCAGATAGCGCCGCGCGCCGCGCGCCACGCGTTTCGTGGCTTCGGGCCGCGCCTGAAGCGCAGTCGCGCCTTCTGCGGAAATAAGGCTCATATTCGTCTCCGCGAACCTTTCGTCCGTCCCCAGCTTGGCGCGTCGCCAAAGCCTGCGCAACCATGATAGGTTCGCTCGATTGATCCACTATACGGCTTGTCGCATGAAACGGCTTCTCCTCGGATGCTTCCTCACCTTTCTCGGCGCAACCACGACCGCCCTGAGCGGCGAGCGCGTCGTCAATGTTTTCAACTGGAGCGATTATGTCGATCCGACCGTGCTCGAGGACTTTACCCGAGAGACAGGCGTTAAGGTCGTTTATGACACCTATGACTCCAACGAGATGCTCGAGGCGCGGCTCCTTGCCGGCGACACCGGCTACGACGTCGTCGTGCCCTCCGCGACGTTCCTGCAGAGGGAAATCGCGGCCGGCGTGCTGCAGCCGATCGACAGAAGCAAGCTCGTCAATGCGCGCAACATCTGGCCGGAGATCGATAGCAGGCTCGCGCGTTTCGATCCGGGCAACCGCCACGCCATCAACTACATGTGGTATACGACGGGCATCGCCTACGACGTCGCCAAGATCAAGGAACGGCTCGGAAAGCCGATAACGAGCTGGGATCAGGTTCTGCGGCCGGAAGCCTTGAAAAAGCTCGCCGACTGCGGCGTCTACATGCTCGACAGCCCGGAAGACATGTTCGCGATCGCGCTCAATTATTTGAAGCTCGATCCGAATTCGAAAAACCCCAAGGATCTCAAGCGCGCAGGCGAACTCTTGGCGAGCCTGCGCCGCTATGTGAAAAAATTTCACTCCTCTGAATATATTAATGCGCTGGCGAACGGCGACATTTGCCTTGCCATCGGTTGGTCGGGCGACAGTCTGCAAGCCCGCAATCGCGCCCGGGAGGCCGGAAACGACGTCGATATCGCCTATGTGATCCCGAGCGAAGGTTCGCTCCTCTCGCTCGACAATCTCGCGATCCCGAAGGATGCGCGGCATCTCGACGAAGCCTATCTCTTGATCGACTATCTGCTTCGTCCGGACATCGCGGCGCGCAACTCCGTCGCCACGAATTTCGCCAATGGCGTCGCGCCGTCGCGGCCGCTGATCGACAAGGCGGTGGCGAACGATCCGTCGGTCTACCCCAGCGACCCCACGATGCGCCGGCTGTTTACAGTCACGGCGCCCGATCAGGCGGTTCAGAAGTTGATCACCAGAATGTGGACGGCGGTGAAGACTGGACGATGAGGCGGGGCGCGCCCCGCCTTTCGGTCTACTGTTCGCTCAATATCCGCTTCAGCAGCTCGATAACCTCCGCGAGGCCCTTGTCCTTGGCGGCAAGCTCTTCGATCTTGCGCACCGCGTGCAGCACCGTCGTGTGATCGCGGCCGCCAAATCGGCGGCCAATCTCCGGCAATGAGCGCAGAGTCAGCACTTTCGACAAATACATCGCGATCTGACGAGGCCGCACGACGTTGGCGGTGCGCCGGGAGGACAGGATGTCGGCGCGTGAAATATTGTAATGGCTCGCCACAAGCTTCTGGATGTCGTCGATCTTGACGCGTTTGGGATCCTGTGTCCGAACGAGATCGCGAATGGCTGCTTCCGCGGTTTCGACGGTCAGCGGCGCGCCGGTCAGCGTGGCGTGGGCAAGCAGCCGATTGACCGCGCCCTCGAGATCGCGGCCATTGGTTACGATCATGCGCGCGACGCAGGAAATGACCTCTGGCGGCACGCTAAACCCGGGTTGCGATTCCTTCGCCGCGGCAATGCGCGCGGTGAGGATCTTGACGCGCAAGACTTCGTCGAGCGGCCCGATGTCGACGCAAAGCCCGCCCTTGAACCTCGACAACACCCGCTCGTCGAGCGTGTCGAGCTCGGACGGCGGCCGATCAGCGGCGACGACGACCTGACGGCCGGCGTCAATCAACGCATTCAGCGTGTGGCAAAATTCCTGCTGGATCGACTTACCCTGAAGGAATTGCACGTCATCGATGATCAGCATGTCGATGCCGCGCAGTTTCTCTTTGAACGCCAGCGACGTCTGAGCGGTCAGCGAAGACACAAAGCCGCTCATGAAGCGCTCGGCCGTCAGATAGATCGTATGGCGGCGGTTGTCATTCGACGCATGCGCAAGCGCTTGCAGGAGATGCGTCTTGCCGAGCCCGACCGCCGCATGGGCGTAGAGCGGGTTGAACATCGGAAGATCGCCGACGCGCGCCGCCGCAACCCGGCAGGCGGCTGCGTAGGCGAGCTGGTTTGACGGCCCAACCAGAAAGGTCGAGAAAGACAACCGGCGATCGAGCGGCGAGCCGACGAAGATATCGGAATCATGACGCGACGCCGGGGAGCGGGCGGCGCGCCGCCCATTGGTTTCGCAGGAAGTTTCGAGGGCTGGTGCGAACGACGCGACCGTGCGCTCGACATGTTGCGGCGTATTGGCCGCGCCGTCCTCGCTTGAGCGGCACTTGCGCCCAGGCGAACGCACGTCGATGACGACGCGCTCCACTTTCGAAAATTCGCTCGTCACGCGCGCCTTGATCCGCGGCGCGTAGTGGGACTGCATCCAGCTCTTGAGAAATTTGGTGGGCACCGTCAGATGCGCCGCGCCGTCATCGATGCGCTCGAGCTCCAACCGCGTAAACCAGGAATTGTAAACGGCGTCGCCGAGATCGATTCTCAATCTGTGTCGAACTCGGTCCCATTTCGAGCGATCCTCAACGGAAACTCCGTCGCTTGCCAATTGTTCTCGATGATCGGACATATCAGACCTTTTTCCGAAGCGAGCGCCAAAAAGGGGGCCCCCCGGCGACGACGGTCGCCGCAGGCGCTGATCGAAGGAACCAAGTTTGGACGAGTAAACGCCGCCGGGACCGGCGCTAGATTAGAAATTTGGAAGGCGGCCCGATTGCGAGCCGCGCACATCTGCCGATGTTGGCCTCTCGCATCAAACAAGAGCGAGGCGCTGCGAACGATCGCGCAATGAAACGATCGTTGACGCTGCGCACTCCCTGGACTGTCTCGGCCAACCGCCCCTTCGCCATGACAAAGTCTCCCCTACTCCGGAATCGATAATCCCGGATAATGCGCGTCGCAGGAAACGGACTCTACGCTACGCCCTTGCGAACTGATCACTTTGAATTCAGCCGAACGGCTGGAAGGCGGCAATGCGTCTCATTGTGGCCCATCCGCGCAGGAGAACGCCGATCGTTCCCTCGCTCTTGGGCGCCATTGAAAAACCGACGCCGACCGCCCTTCGTTCGACCATTCGAGGCTACACGTCGGCGCGATCACGCGCAACGATGCTTGTGATCACAGCGGTCATATTGATGACGGCTTTCGAACATGGCGCGACGAATTTTTTGTCACGTTTGGCCATAAGCCGATGATTCGCCGCCTTTAAAAATTCACCCGCGAAATGCGTATTGGCCTCGTACGCGACGCGACGTCGCCGCGCCAAACAAGCGCCAAATTTAGTGTCAAGTGGCGAAGTTTTTCGCGTTCGTGACAGCTTGATTGCAAGAGATTGAATCGCGAGAATTTTGAATGATCACAGTTTATGGACGCAAAAAAAATTTTTAAATGTGTCATCTACGCTTCATGCGACGATTTGGCTGACGCGGATCGAACCAAAAAAAGAGCCCGGCGATCGCCGGGCTCGAAGAACGTCCCACATTGAGCGGCGAAGCGGCTACGCTTGCGCGGCCAATGCTTTCACCCGCGCGGTCAGTCGGGAAACCTTCCGTGAGGCCGTATTCTTGTGAATGACGCCCCGCTGGGCGGCGCGCATCACGATCGGCACCGCGTTCTGCAACGCGTCGGCCGCCACCGCCGCATCGCCCGAGGCGATCGCCTCCTCGACCTTGCGCACAATGGTGCGCATACGGCTGCGACGCGCTCGATTGATCGAAGTGCGGCGCGCGATCTTGCGAACGGCTTTCTTGGCCGAACTCGTATTGGCCATGCTTTGCGTGTCCTTGAAAGCGACGGCGTCGAGCCGCCCAAAAACCAAAGGGCCGCGAAATCGCGGCCAAGTGGCGGGTTTATAGGCGCGACGCGGGCCTCTCGTCAATGGCCCTCTAACGGTTGGCGAAAGCCGGCTTTCGTTTCTCCGCGAAGGCGCTCATGCCTTCTTTTTGATCACTCGTGGCGAACAGGGAATAGAAGAGGCCCCGCTCGTGGCGAATTCCCTCAGCAAGCGTCGACTCAAAAGCGCGATTGACCGCCTCCTTGGCCATGAGGACCGCAGGAAGCGACATCGACGCGATGGTCGCGGCGGCCTTCATCGCCTCGGCGAGGAGATCCGCGGCCGGCACGATCCGCGCGACGAGGCCGGCGCGCTCCGCTTCCTCCGCGCCCATCATCCGTCCGGTCAGAATAAGGTCCATCGCCTTGGCCTTGCCGACGGCGCGAGTCAGCCGCTGCGTTCCGCCGGCGCCGGGAATGACGCCAAGCTTGATTTCGGGTTGTCCGAAGAGCGCCGTGTCCGCCGCAAGAATGAAGTCGCACATCATCGCGATTTCGCAACCGCCGCCCAGCGCGAATCCGGCCACCGCGGCGATGATCGGCTTGCGCGCCCGCGCTACGACGTCCCATCGGCCGATGAAATCGTCGAGAAAGGCGTCGACGAAGCCCTTGTCGCGCATTTCTTTGATGTCCGCGCCGGCGGCGAAAGCCTTTTCCGAGCCGGTCAGAACGACGCAGCCGACGCCGTCATTCGATTCGAACGCCGAAAGAACGTCGTCAAGCTCGGCGATGAGCCGCGCATTGAGCGCATTGAGCGCTTCGGGTCGATTGAGCCGTATCAAGCCGACTCGGCCCTGCCTCTCTACTTCAATCGTTTCATAGCTCATGCGCGCCTCCTCGCCGATCCGGCGCGGCGCCGGGCCGCGCGCTTCATATCTCAAATTCGCCGCCCGCATCCGGCCTTTCTCCAAAACCGTGTTCGAGCGCACGGGCGTGGAGTTCGTCGAGCGTCACCTCGTCCAGTCGGCGAAGCGCCCGCTCTTCGGCCTCGGCGATGACCGGCTCCAACACCGCCGCGAGCAGCGGCGGCGCAATATCGGGCGCCTCCTCCTCTACGCGCAGGGCGACGCGGACGATCTCGCCGACCGAGAGGCGGCGTCTCTCGCGCGCCAGCGCGTAACCGCCTGCTGGTCCTCTGACGCTCTTGAGAATCCCCGCCCGCACCAGAGCCTGCAAGATCGTCTCCAACCGCCGCGGCGGTAGACCGTGACGCGCGGCGAGTTGCTTCGAAGACACCGGCCGGCCGCGCGCGTGAAGCGCGACGTCGAGCGTCGCCATCAGCGCGAAACGGGCGGCTCGCGGCAGCAGTTTCATCGCGCGCCTTCTCCGCCAAGTCCCGTCGAACCGAGGCCGCCGGCGCCGCGTTCCGTCGCATCGAGGTCGTCGACCTCGACCAGCGCGACATGCGTCACCGGCGCGATAACGAGCTGCGCAATGCGCATGCCGCGGACGATTTCAAAGGCCTGCGCGCCGAGATTGATCAGGATGGCTTTGATCTCACCTCGATAATCGCTGTCGATAGTGCCTGGGGCGTTGAGCACGGTGACGCCATGCTCGGCCGCAAGGCCGGAGCGTGGTCGAACCTGTCCCTCATAGCCTCGGGGCAACGCGATCGAGAGCCCTGTAGGGATGATATCCCGGGCGCCCGGCTCCAGCACCAGCTTTTGACCCGGCGCCAGCGCGGCGTAGAGATCGACGCCGGCCGCTCCTTCGCTCGCATAGGCTGGCGAGGGCAAGCCTGCGGCGTTCGGCAATTGGCGGATCGCGATTTTCATGGCGTCCTCTCCTCGCCGATCATATGCGCGAGCCGGGCGATGAGCCGATCCGCGACATCCTCCTTGCGCAGCCGCGGCCAATCTTCGACGCCGGCGCGAGACACGAGATGCGCTTCATTGGTCGCGCCGCCGAAAACGCCTGACTCCTCGCCGACGTCATTGGCGATAATCAGATCGCATCCTTTTCGGGCGAGCTTCTCCTGCGCATGGCGAATGAGGTCATTCGTCTCCGCGGCGAAGCCGACGACCAGGCGTGGACGCTTCCGTCCCTGCGAGACGCTCGCCAGAATGTCAGGATTTTCGACAAGCGACAGGACTGGCGCGCCGCTCCGGCCTTTCTTGATCTTGTCAGCCGCGGGCTCTGCGCGCCAATCGGCGACGGCGGCGGCGGCGATGAATATGTCCGCCGGCAGCGCCGCTTCCACGGCCGTCATCATGTCGCGTGCGCTCTTTATATGTACGACCTCGCAGCCGGGCGGATCGGAGAGCGCGACGGGCCCCGAAATCAGCGTCACGCGCGCCCCTGCCCGCGCCGCAGCCGCCGCGATGGCGTGGCCCTGCCGTCCGGACGAGCGGTTGGCGATGTAGCGGACCGGATCGATCGGCTCATAAGTGGGGCCGGACGTCACGACGACATGCAGTCCTTCGAGCGCGCCGCCGCGCTTCATGACGCCTTCGGGCGCCGGCAGTCGGGCGCCTTGCTTCAGCGCCGTCTCAATCGCTTCGGCGATCTCCAGTGGTTCGCTCATGCGCCCCGGCCCATATTCGCCGCAGGCCATTTCTCCGATGTTCGGACCGACGAACCAGGCCCCGTCGCCGTGCAGGGTCGCGACATTGCGCTGCGTCGCGGGGTGAAGCCACATCCGCACATTCATCGCCGGCGCGTAGAGAACGCGCTTGTCGGTCGCAAGCAGCAAGGTAGTGGCAAGATCGTCGCAAAGGCCGCGCGCCGCACGCGCGAGTATATGAGCCGTCGCCGGAGCGACGACGATGAGATCGGCGTCCCGCGACAGTTCGATATGGCCCATCTCCTGCTCGTCGGTCGCGGAGAACAGATCGTCGTAGACCTTTTCGTTGGCGAGGCTGACGAAGGCGAGCGGCGTCACGAATTCTTTGGCCGCCGCGGTCATGACCACCCGCACGCAGGCGCCCCGCTCGCGCAGGCGACGCACGAGATCGAGCGACTTATAGGCGGCGATCCCCCCGCCGACGATCAGCAAGATGCGCTTAGCTTCGAGGCTTCGCGCATGACCCACGCCCGCCACTGAAAAACTCCGGTCGCCGCAGGCGGGAGAATACAGATTTTATGCGCGAGGCCAAACGACTTCGCCGTGCCGTTCGGATGTGGCTCGCGCCGCCTCCATGTCGCGGCCATGCGACTCGTCGTCGCGCACGCTTCGCCAGTAAGCCCGGCCGCCGACGACATTGAATTAGACCTTTCGCCAAGCGATGGTAGTGTGTGAGCTGAGGCCGCATATATCTGGTCGAAAGGAAAAGATGCGCGCAATGCTGGTGAGCCTTGCCCCGCGTGTTCTCGCGCTCGCTCTGGTTTGGAGCGTCGTCGCAACGGCGTGCGCGGCGCGCTCGCCCCTGCCCTCCGCTCAGCCCGTCGTCGTCAGTCCCGACGCGACGACTTCCGCGCCGGCGGGAAAATTCGCCGTCCAAGGGCGCACGTTCATTCCGCTGCATTCGACGCTTCTCGGCCAAGGGGGCGTGACGCGGCTGAATTTCTCCGGCGCACTGTCGATTCACAACGCCTCGGCGACCAATGTTCTCGCCATTGAAAAGATCGAATACCGCAACGGCTCGGGTCAATTGATTGAAAGCTACCTCAACGATCCCCTCTACCTGAAGCCATACGCCTCGTTGCAGGTGCTGATCGCGCAAGACGACGTTCGCGGCGGAACGGGCGCCAGTTTTACGGTCGACTGGTCGACGGTTGAAGGGTCGGACGAACCCTTGATCGAAGCGATCATGACGGCCTTCACCGGACCTCACAGCTACGCCATTCTCTCGCCGGGCCGCCGCGTCTTGCGACCGCAATGATCGCTCGCGCGCCCGCGCCGCATGGCTTAGACGCGATAGCGTCATGACCGCCGCCGCGATCAGGAGCGCGGCGCGCATCCGCCGCGTGACGCTCAACGATTTCCGTTCTTATGCGTCTCTCGACTGCCGCTTCGAGTCGGCGATGATCGCCCTCTTCGGTGAGAACGGCGCTGGCAAAACCAATCTGCTCGAAGCGCTGTCGCTGTTCTCGCCTGGCCGCGGGTTGCGCCGCGCGGAGCTCGCCGAATGCGCAAGGCGCGGAGGCGCTGGCGGCTTCGCCGTGTCGATCGAAGTCGAAATGGATGGCGCGGCGGCGCAGCTCGGCCATGGCCTGACGCCGTCAGGGGAGCGGCTTTTTCGCATCGATCGCGCGCCGGCGACGTCAGCGCGCGCCTTCGCCGATCATTTGCGGGCGCTCTGGCTCACGCCGGCGATGGATGGGCTGTTCTCCGGTCCGGCGGGCGAACGGCGGCGTTTTCTCGATCGGCTGGCGCTCGGCGTCGACGCCGAGCATGGCGCGCGCGCCAACCGGCTGGAGCGCGCGCTGCGCAACCGAAACCGGCTGCTCGAAGAAGGCGTGGCCGATCGCCGCTGGCTTGACGCCGCGGAGCGGGAAATCGCCGCGCTCGGCGTCGCCGTCGCCGCCGCGCGGCGCGAGACCGTTTCACGGCTTGCCGCCTTGATCGCCGCCGGACGCGACGACGCCTCGCCTTTCCCCTGGGCGGACGTTGAGATTGAAGGCGAGCTGGAGCAACGCCTCGCGCTTGAGCCCGCGCTTGCGGTTGAGGAGTGGTATCGTCGCGAACTCGCCGCTTCACGGTGCCGCGACGCCGCCGCAGGCCGCACGCTGATCGGACCGCAGGCAAGCGACCTTGCGGTCCGGCACGGTCCCAAAAATGAGGCGGCGCGCGCTTGTTCCACGGGCGAGCAGAAGGCGCTGCTGATGGGGCTGACGCTGGCGCATGCAAAACTGGTCGGCGCAATGACCGGACAGGCGCCGCTTGTCCTCCTCGACGAGGTCGCCGCCCACTTCGACCCGAAGCGCCGCGAGGCGCTCTACGAGGAACTTCAGGCGCTTGGCGGACAGGTCTGGATGACGGGCGCCGACCCGGCGTTGTTCGATCCTTTGCGGGGGTGCGCCGAGCTTGCGCTGGTCACGCCTGGACGTGCAACGCTCGTTTGATGGTCGCTCGTTCTCGCATCACAGGCGACGCCCGACACCCCGAGATTCGCCGCCGCCGCCGCGGCCGCGCGGATCGCGACGAAAGGCGCGTCGACCGCCTCCGCCTGTCCCCAGCGAAAAGCCCAATCATCAATTATTTCCGTGCATTGACATAGCGGTTTGAGGTAAAATTATCTGTTCGAATCATGGCCTCTCGAGAGCACGGAAAAACCCCAAAAATTATGAGCGATAGCGACAATCGGAACGACCCCGCGGAATATGGCGCGGAGTCCATCAGAGTGCTGCGCGGCCTCGACGCCGTCCGCAAGCGTCCCGGCATGTATATCGGCGACACCGATGACGGCACCGGCCTCCACCACATGGTCTATGAGGTCGTCGACAACGCCATCGACGAGGCGCTCGCCGGCCATGCGACCGATGTCTCCGTAACGCTCAACGCCGACGGCTCCTGCACGGTCACCGATAATGGGCGCGGCATACCGACCGACATCCATCATGAGGAAGGCGTGTCGGCGGCCGAAGTCATCATGACGCAGCTCCATGCCGGCGGTAAATTCGACCAGAATTCCTATAAGGTTTCCGGCGGCCTGCACGGCGTCGGCGTTTCTGTCGTCAACGCGCTTTCCGTATGGCTGAAGCTGCGCATCTGGCGCGGCGGCAAGGAACATTTCATGGAATTCGCCAATGGCGACGCGGTCGCGCCGCTCGCCATCGTCGGCGATGCGCCCCTTGTCGACGGCGCGCCCAAGCGCGGCACCGAGGTGACCTTTCTGCCCTCGCCCGTCACCTTCACGATGACCGAGTTCGATTATGCGACGATCGAGCACCGGCTTCGCGAACTCGCCTTCCTCAATTCCGGCGTGCGCATCGTTCTGACCGACGCGCGCCACGCCGAAGTCAAGCGCGAGGAGCTCTTCTACGAGGGCGGGCTCGAAGCTTTCGTACGTTATCTCGATCGCGCGAAAAGCCCCCTCGTCTCCGCGCCAATTCTCATCCACGGGCAGCGTGATCATATAAGCGTCGAAGTCGCGCTGTGGTGGAACGACAGCTATCACGAGAATGTGCTGGCCTTCACCAACAACATTCCGCAGCGTGACGGCGGCACGCATCTCGCGGGTTTCCGCGGCGCCCTGACGCGCCAGATCACCGGCTATGCCGAAACCTCGGGCCTCGCAAAGCGCGAGAAGGTCGATCTTACCGGCGACGACTGCCGCGAGGGCCTGACCTGCGTTCTCTCGGTGAAAGTGCCGGACCCGAAATTCTCCTCGCAGACGAAGGACAAGCTCGTCTCCTCGGAAGTGCGGCCGGCGGTCGAGAATGTCGTCAACGAATTGCTCGGCCAGTGGCTCGAGGAACATCCCGCCGAAGCCAAGAACGTCGTCTCCAAAGTATGCGAAGCGGCGGCCGCGCGCGAAGCGGCGCGCAAGGCGCGCGAACTGACGCGCCGCAAGGGCGCGCTCGACGTCGCCAATCTTCCCGGCAAGCTCGCCGATTGTCAGGAGCGCGACCCGGCCAAATCCGAACTCTTCATCGTCGAGGGCGACTCGGCCGGCGGCACCGCCAAGCAGGGCCGCAATCGCGAATTCCAGGCCGTCTTGCCGCTCCGCGGCAAGATCTTGAACGTCGAGCGCGCGCGTTTCGACAAGATGCTGTCGTCGGAGCAGATCGGCACGCTGATCACAGCGCTCGGCACGGGCGTCGGCCGCGACGAGTTCAACGCCGACAAGCTGCGCTATCACAAGATCATCATCATGACCGACGCCGACGTCGACGGCGCCCATATCCGCACGCTGATCCTGACCTTCTTCTACCGGCAGATGCCGGAGCTGATCGAGCGCGGACATGTCTTCATCGCCCAGGCGCCGCTTTATAAGGTGACGCGCGGCAAGTCGACGCAATATCTCAAGGACGAGCGCGCGCTCGAAGACTATCTGATCGAAAGCCTGCTTGACGGCGCGGTGCTGCGCGCGGGCGCGGAAGATCGCGCCGGCGCGGACTTGCGCAAAGTTCTCGAAGACGCGCGGGCGTTCCGCAATGTGATGCTGAGTCTCCATTCGCGCTACGACCGCGCCGTCGTTGAACAGGCGGCGATGGTCGGCGATCTGACGCCGCAGACCGACGAAGCGGCGGCGAAGCGCTTCGCCGATGAAATCGCGCGCCGGCTCGACGCGATTTCCGAAGAAACCGAGCGCGGCTGGTCTGGCGAAGTGCGCGACGGCGGCCAGAGTCTCGAATATGTGTTCAAGCGCACCTTGCGCGGCGTGACGCATGCGGTGACGCTAGATGCATCGTTGTTGAATTCCAGCGAGGCGCGCAAGCTGCATGAGCGCGCCGAAAGCCTGCGCGAAGTCTTCGCCGGGCCGGCGACTCTGATCCGGCGCGGCGACGAAGCGCCGCTCTCCGGACCGCTGGCGCTTTATGAGGCGATGAACGCGATCGGCCGCAAGGGGCTGACGATCCAGCGTTACAAGGGCCTCGGCGAAATGAACGCCGAGCAGCTCTGGGAGACGACGCTCGACCGCGAGGCGCGCTCGCTCCTGCAGGTGAAGGTGAAGGAGGATTCCGAAGCCGACGACATTTTCGTCAAGCTGATGGGCGACGTGGTCGAGCCGCGCCGTGAATTCATTCAGGAAAATGCGCTGAGCGTCGCGAATTTGGATGTGTGAGACGGCCGTAGTCAACACACCCTCAGAAACGGATTTTGGGAACTTAAAGAGAATCAAAATTGATTGAATCGTTTGGACTGCATTGGCGAAAAGACTTGGTCTTTTGGGGACGGCAGAAGAATAGGGGATCATTGCTAGGAGCCGCCAGTCGAAGCATCCACGCGAGAGCGGTTGACTTTAGGGAACAGCGAGGAATTTACGCCCTATATGCTGACTATGAACTTGTTTACGTCGGTCAAACCGGCTCGGGAGATGACCGTCTCTTCACGCGATTGAGAATGCACAAATCTGACCACTTGTCCGAGCGATGGAATCGGTTTTCTTGGTTTGGCACACAATGGGTTACAGAGGCCGGCGCTTTGTCAAAGGATACGAAGGCCGTACAGGACTCGATTGTGAAATTTCTGAACGTTCTTGAGGCAGTTTCGATTGCTGTTGCGGAGCCTCGCCTTAACTTGCAGAGAGGCAAATGGAGTGACGCAACGCAATATTTTCAATACAAGGATAGTAGATTAAGTCAGCAAATCGACGATGAAGATGAGGAAGAGCCCTAGGGCACGTGCTCGCGCGGCACTAGTGGCCTTTTCCATTTCCACGATGTCGTCCACCCACGCCGAAGTGCGCTTCGGCAAGAACGTCTTCATCGGCGGACATAGCGTCGCAAACCAAACCTTTAACTGCCAGCGCCGCGGCGAATATCACGTCTATGACGGCAAGCCCGCGCATCCCGGATGCGCGTGGCGCTCAAACAGCGATGGCTCGCGCACAAAGGTCTGCCATTTGCAGCGCAAACGATAAAGGTTGCACGCCGCCGTCGCGTCGAACGTCACGATTTCGACTTGCGCACTCCAAGGCCCTCATCCAGAGGAGCGCGCAACGCGCGCGCCTCGAAGGACGAGGGCCGCTTTCTGTGAACTTAGAAGTCCTGACGCCGCAGTCCTCGTGCTTCGAGACGGCGCCTTTCAGGCGCCTCCTCAGCATGAGGACTGCTTGCGCGAAGTCGATTGAAAACCGATAACGTCACGCAATGGCGCAAACCGACTCCTATTTCACCACCGGCCTCGACGCCGATCCTGAGCTCGCTTCGGCAATCGCCGGCGAGTTGCGGCGGCAGCAGAATGGCGTCGAGCTCATCGCCTCGGAAAACATCGTCTCGCGGTTGGTGCTCGAGGCGCAGGGGTCGATCCTCACCAATAAGACCGTCGAGGGCCTTCCTTACGCGCGCTATTATGGCGGCGCCGTATTCGCGGACGCCATCGAGGCGCTGGCGATCGAACGCGCGAAAAAGCTGTTCAACTGCGGCTTCGCCAATGTGCAGCCGCATTCCGGCTCCAACGCCAACGCCGCCGTCTTTCTCGGCATGTTGACGCTCGGCGATACGATTCTCTCGATGAACGTCGCCGCCGGCGGCCATATCAGCCATGGCCATCCCGCGACGCTGACCGGGCGCGATTACCGAATCGTCTCTTACGGCGTCTCCCGCGAGACCGAACGCATCGATCTCGATGAAGTGCGCGATCTTGCGCGGCGCGAACGTCCACGCATGATGATCGCCGGCGGCTCCGCCTATCCGCGCGCCATCGATTTCGCTTCTATGCGCGCCATCGCCGATGAGGTCGGCGCCTATCTACTCGTCGACATGGCGCATTTTGCCGGGCTTGTCGCGACCGGCCTTCATCCCGATCCCCTGCCCCATGCGCATGTGGTGACGACGACGACCTATAAGTCGCTGCGCGGCGCGCGCGGCGGCATGGCGCTGTGGAACGACGAAAGTTTGAGCAATCGCATCAACGCCGGCATTTTTCCCGGCGTGCAGGGCTCGGTGCTGCTGCATGGCGTCGCGGGGAAGGCCGCCTGTCTCGGCGAGGCGCTGCGGCCGGCGTTCGCCGCCTATAATCGCGCGGTGATCGACAATGCGCAGGCGCTGGCGCACGCGCTTGCGAATATGGGCCTGCGCATCGTCACGGGCGGCACCGATACGGGCCTGATGCTCGTCGATCTCGACGCGCGCCGGCTCACCGGCGACGTCGCCGCCAAGGCGCTGGAGCGCGCCGGCCTCGCCGTCAACAAGAATATGATTCCTTTCGATACGCGCCCGCCCGAGGCGCCTTCAGGCCTGCGCCTGTCGAGCAACGCCGGCACGACGCGCGGCTTCGGCGCCGCCGAATTCGAAACGATCGCGCGATGGATCGACCGCGTGCTGAAAAATCCTGACGATGACGCAGTGATCGGCGCCGTCCGCAAAGACGTCGCCGCGCTATGCGCCAAACATCCGATCTACTGAGGCGGTCGTGAAGGCTCTTCCGGTGCGTCTTCTCGTCTGCGTCGGTCCGCGTTGCGACGCCGAGGGGAAAGGCCGCGCGCTGCTGGCGTCTGTCGAGACGCGTTTTGCGCAAACCTTTCCGAATGAACTCGCTTCCGGAAGACTTTCGATCGCGACTCGCGACTGCCTGCGACTCTGCACGCGCGATCCCGTCGTTCGCTTCGAGCCGTCCGGCGACGCGCTGTCCAATCCCTCGCAGGACGAGCTCTTGCGTCTCGCGCGCGCCACTCTTGCCGAACAAGACTTGCGCAATTCCGAGGCTATGATGAGCAAATGAAAGAGATCAAAGCCGCTTTGCTTTTCGAAATGAACGGTTCTACGCTAAATTTTGGGCATAACCAGAACGAAAGGCGTGAAAGGAACAACATGCGTAGATTCATTCCGTTTTCGCTTCTCTTGGCGCTCGCCGCAACGCCGGCCGCGGCTCAGGGCACGACGCAGGAGCGCTCCGACTGCATGGGCGACGCCTTCAGATTTTGTAGCTCCGACATTCCTGACGTCGACGAGATCGAGTCCTGTCTGCAGCAGAATATGGCGCGGCTGAGCCCCGCCTGCCGTCGCGAATTCGCCCCGGCGAACACCACCAAGCTGCGCCCGGAGCATTTCCAATAGGCCTGTCAGGCGCGGCTCCGGCCGCGCCTCAATCGCCGCAGCCCGCGCCGAATCGCATCGAGTTCTCTCGACCTGCCCTTGTTCCAAGTTTAAAGAGTGTCGAAATCGGCGCTTTAAACCGCCGATTTTTCAAGCGCCAATAGAGCGGCCGGCGCCCAAGCCTTTTTTTGGAGCCCGGCTCCCAAGGTTTTGCTAACCCTTACGGCTTGTTAACGCATCCCCACTATGCTTTGTTGTGCGCCGCACTGCAGCCCCACAAATGGCGAAATTGCGGGCGATAGACCGGGCGTCGCAGCCAAAGCCGCCGCAGAGCGCCTGCCGACTCAAGGACAAATCATGAATCCAGCCGAGATCGCCGCGAGCCCTCTCGCCGCTCCCGCCGCCGAAATCACGATCTGGACCATGTTCTGGGGCGCGCATATCGTCGTTAAAGCCGTCATGCTCGGGCTGCTCGCCGCCTCGGTATGGTGCTGGGCGATCATCATCGACAAGACGCTGCTCTTTGCCCGCATGCGCCGGTCCATGGACCGTTTCGAGGAAAACTTCTGGTCGGGCAATTCGCTCGAAGAGCTCTACAGCAAACTTTCCGAGCGGCCGCAGACCGGCGTGGCGACGCTTTTCGTCGCTGCGATGCGGGAATGGAAACGCTCCTTCCAGTCGGGCGCCAGCGCCTCCTTCATGGGTCTGCAGGCGCGCATCGAAAAAGTGCTCGACGTCTCCATCGCGCGGGAGGTGGAGAAGCTTGAATCCAACCTGCTGGTGCTCGCGACCGTCGCGTCGGCCGGCCCCTTCGTCGGCCTGTTCGGCACGGTGTGGGGCATCATGACGTCATTCCGTTCGATCGCGGCGTCAAAGAATACGTCGCTCGCCGTCGTCGCGCCCGGCATCGCCGAGGCGCTGCTTGCGACGGCCATCGGCCTTTTCGCCGCCATCCCTGCGCTCATCGCCTACAACAAGATGCAGGGCGACGTCGCCAAGGCGCAGGCGCGCATGGAAAGCTTCGCCGACGAGTTCTCCGCGATCCTGTCGCGACAGATCGACCAGCACGCGGCCTCGTCGAACCGCGACCGCGCGGCGTAAGGAGCAGGCATGGGCGCATCGCTCTCGGCTCCGGGACGCAAAGGCGGCAGGCGGCGACGCGGCGTGCCGCGCTACGGCGCCATGGCGGAAATCAACATGACGCCGTTCATCGACGTCATGCTGGTTCTGCTCATTATCTTCATGGTGGCGGCGCCGCTGCTGGCGACCGGCGTCGCCGTCGATCTTCCGCAGACCAAGGCTGGCGCGCTCAACATCGACCAGAAGCCGGTATCGATCGCCATCGACGAAAAGGGACAGGTATTCCTGATGGATCAGCCGATCGAGACGACCCAATTGCTCGACAGACTGAAGGAAACCGCCAAGCAGGGGTTTGACGAACGAATCTATGTCCGCGGCTCGAAAGCGGTGAATTACGGCCGTGTGGCGGAGGTGATGTCGCTTGTCACGAGCGCCGGCTACAAAAAAGTCGCGCTGGTGACGGAGCAGGAGAAGAAGTGAGCTGAGCGGAAATGAAAATTTCGCGCTCCGAACCAGGTCTTCCGCTCTCCTCGGCAATCCACGCAGGATTGCTTCTGGCGGCGCTTGTCCTTTTTTCCGACGCCACGAAGTTCGAAGCCGTGGAGATGGTTCCGGTCGACCTCGTCTCCGACGGCGAACTCACTCAGATCATGAAGGGCGAGAAATCCGCGCGCGAGGTCAAGCCTGCGCCGCGAGTCGATAAGGTCGCGCCCGAAACGGAAACGAAGCCGGAGCCGCCGCTCGCAGAAGCCAAGAAAGACATCGCCACGCCACTGCCGCCGGCGCGACCGCTGCCGCAACCTTCCGCTGACGATACGCCGCCGACCCCGCCAAAGCGCGCCGCCGCCCTGCCGCCAAAGCCGGAGCCGCCGCCCAAGCCTGAGGAAAAACAGCCAGAGCCGAAGCCTGCAGCAAAGCCTAAAGCCGCGGCGCCGGAACCGGACAGGAAGCCCGAAAAAGAGCCGGACGACGCCGAGGTGGTGAAGCCGAAGCCGCCGACCCAGACAAAGCCGGACGCCGCGGCGAAGGACGCAGCGACTCCGGAGAAGCCCAAGGAGCGGCTCAAGCTGAATGAGGTTGCGAAGCTCCTTGAAAGCAAGAAGCCGCAGGAGAAGCCAAAGCCTGAAGCGACAATTGGCGAGCTTGCGGAAAAGGCGGTCAAGGAATCGAAGCAAAAGTCGGGCGACGAAAATGCGCCAAAATCGAAATTCGACGCCGCAAGCATTTCGAAAATGCTGAGCCGCGAAGCGCCGCAACGCAAGGCCGCGACGGGAGCGACGACACAGACTGCGGCGCTCGGCGCGCCGACGGGATCGGCCGCCAAAATGTCGGCCTCGATGGAGGCGCGCATCGCCGCCTACATCCACGATCACTATTACCCCTGCTGGGCCTCTGCCTTGTCGCTTGGCGGGCAGACCTATACGCCGATCGTGGAGTTTCATCTTTCGCGCCAAGGCGACCTCGAAGGCCATCCCAAACTGCTGAACGCCTCGGCGAGCCCGACCGAACACGCGCGCGGCGAACAGGCGATGCAGGCGGTGCGCCGCTGCAGTCCGATGCGGATTCCGCCCGAGTTCATGCCCTATTACGAAGAAGCGCTGCGCGAGGTCACGATCCGTTTCCAGGATGCGAATTAGTGATCGCCTTCGTGCGCAGCGAAAGGGTCGACTCCCTCCCCAACCCTTCCCCGCCAGCGCGGCAGAGGGAGCAAATCGCTCTCTTCATCGGCTTGACGCTCATGCTGACCTCTGAGGCGCTCCATTCGACAAACTCGTCCATCGCCGCAACGCGTTACGGTTTCTTCACGGCGATGCCTGCAGGATTTCGTTCATGACACGCTGCATCTCTCGGCGCGCCGCCGCCGGCCTCCTCGCCGGCGCGGCCTTCGCGCCGCTCCTTCCCGGCTCGTTGGCGCGCGCCGGACGCATCATCGATCTCAAAGGCGGCGGCTTTCAACCGATCAATATCGCGGTCGCGCCTTTTGTCGGCGACGACGCCGCCCACACCGTGACCTCGGTGACGCTCAACAATTTCAAGCGCTCGGTGTTCTTGAATCCGATCGATCCCGGAGCGCTGCCGGCGAACGCCGCGCCGCCGGACGCCGCGCCTCATCTCGCCGCCTTTAAAGCGGTAAATGCTCAGTTCGTGCTGACCGGACGTTCGCAACGCGTCGGCGATGGCAGGCTTAAAACCGAGTTCCGGCTCTTCGACGTGACGACTGGCGAGCAAGTCGCCGGCCAGCAGTATTTGACCGAAGCCGCCAACACGCGGCGAGTCGCGCATCTCCTGTCCGACGCCGTTTTCAGCCGCATTACGGGCGAAAAAGGCTTCTTCGACACGCGGATCGTTTTCGTCGACGAAACCGGCTCCAAAGACAGGCGCCGCAAGCGCCTCGCCATGATGGATCAGGACGGCGCCAATGTGCGCTATCTGTCTCGCGGCGACGAACTCGTCGTCACGCCGCGATTTTCCCCTAATTCGCTCGACGTCACCTATATGTCCTTCGGCGCCGACGGCGATCCCAAAGTCCTGCTGATGAATATTGAAAACAGTCAGCGCGAAGTCGTCGGCAATTTTCCCGGCATGACTTTCTCGCCGCGATTCTCGCCCGATGGACAGAAAATCATCATGTCGCTGTCGCAGGGCTCGACGACCAATCTCTATGCGATGGATCTGCGCTCGCGTACGACGACGCGGCTGACCGACACCGCCGCCATCGACACCGCGCCGTGCTATTCTCCGGACGGCTCGCGCATCGTCTTCGAGAGCGATCGCGGCGGCTCGCAGCAGATTTACGTCATGGGCGCGCATGGCGGCGACGCGAGACGCATCTCCTTCGGCGGCGGCCGCTATTCGACGCCGGTCTGGTCGCCCAAGGGCGATTACATCGCTTTCACCAAGCAGAACGGCGGCAATTTCGCGATCGGCGTGATGAAGACCGACGGCTCCGGCGAGCGCATTCTGACCGAAGGCTTTCATAATGAGGGCCCGACCTGGGCGCCGAATGGCCTCTTCCTGATGTTCTTTCGCGACTCCGGGGGCGGCGGCGGACCGAAAATCTACATGGTCGACGTCTTCGGCCGTTCCGAGACTCAGGTGCCGACGCCGAGCTTTGCGAGCGATCCCGCCTGGGGGCCGCTGCAGGATTGAGGGCCAGCTTAAGCGATTATCAGGAAATACATTTGGACAAACACCAGTTCCTTTCTGAACTTAAGAGATATGAGAAGGCCTTTGAAGGCATTCTTTCTCGTTTTCGTCGCGACATGAGCGGCGTCTACATAGGTGATGGCGACGATCCGCTGTTTCGGCAGTACGTGCGTGAACTTGTGGATTTGTTCAACGATATGCTCGGCACGAACACATATTCCGCCCAAATCGCAACAGAGGCGAACGAAGGAGTTTCAAATTTCTATGGAACGCCATCATTCAAGTCTGTCGAGAACATCACGTCGGTTCTGCGCGCAGCACTGACTCGATTTGCTCGCAATCAAGAATTCTTGGTGCGTTCAAAAGGTAGCAAGAGTGTTCCTAAGCGCGAGAATGTATTTGTTATTCATGGACACGACGAAGCAAAATGGCGGGAGCTAAAGGACCTCTTGAAGAATGACTTTGGACTTCATCCGCTGATATTGTCGGAACAGTCGGATGCCGGCTGTGTGACGTTAATCGAGAAGTTCGAGCGCTATGCTCAAACTTGCAGCTATGCAGTTGCGGTATTCACCCCCGACGATGAAGTGCGGTCTGATAGCGAAACTTATCTTCAGGCTCGACCCAATGTATTATATGAACTTGGCTGGTTCTGCGGCCGATTGGGGCGAGATCGCGCGATGCTTTTGCTGAAGGAAAGAACCACTCTGTTTTCTGATTTTGGTGGAATTGTTCAAAAGAGATTCAAAACCAACATACGAGAGAAAATAACTGAGATAAGAAAGGATCTCGTCGATGCCGGTATTATCGACGGCAACTAGCCATGACCAAACCCGTCCGCATCGACGAGAGCTGGAAGAAACATCTCGCGCGGGAATTCGAACAGACCTATTTCGGCGAGCTTCGCGAATTTGTGCGCGGCGAATATGCGGCGCGCACAATCTATCCGCCGGCGTCGCAGATTTTTCGCGCCTTCGATGAGTGTCCCTTCGAGAAGGTGAAGGTCGTCATTCTCGGACAAGACCCCTATCACGGCGCCGGACAGGCCTGCGGCCTTTGCTTCGCGGTCGGCGCCCATACGCCGCCGCCGCCCTCGCTGCAGAACATCTTCAAGGAGATCGAATCCGATCTCGGCCACAAGGTCTCGCGCGATCCCGATCTTTCGCGCTGGGCGCGGCAGGGCGTGCTGCTTCTCAACGCCACGCTCACCGTGCGCGAGAACGCCGCCGGCTCGCATCAGAACAAGGGCTGGGAGCAATTCACCGACGCCGCCATTCACGCGCTGGCGCGCGAACGCGAAGGCGTCGTCTTCATGCTCTGGGGCTCCTATGCGCGGCGCAAGGGCGCAGGCATCGACCGGCGCAGACATCTGGTGCTCGAATGCGCGCATCCCTCGCCGCTTTCGGCCCACAACGGCTTTTTCGGCTGCAAGCATTTCTCGAAGGCGAATGATTATCTGATCGTCCATGGCCAGACGCCGATCGAGTGGTGAGTTCGAGAACGAAATTGTCCTGCGCGAACCCTTCTCCCTATGGGAGAGGGACATGCCTCATCCTCGCTTCATTGCTCGATCCGAAAGAGATTACGGCACGAACAATAGAAAAATATATGTCGCGAAAACGACAAGATGCACAAGCCCGGTCAGGAGATTGGTTCGCCCGGCGCCGAAGCTTACGACGCTGAGCAGCAATGTCAGCATCAGCAACATGGCGTCGCGCTGCTCAAGCCCGAACATGATTTCATGGCCGGTCGCAATGCTCATGAGCGCCACGGCAGGAACGGTGAGCCCGATCGTCGCGACGACTGAGCCGAGCGCGCTATTCAGGCTCGTCTGCAGCGCATTGCGCGCCGCCGCGCGTATGGAATTGATGGACTCGGGGAGCAGAACGAGCATCGCCACGGCGGCGCCCATCACTCTGTTCACGTCGGCAAGACCGATCCAGCGAAGCGCGTCCTCAAGACCGGGAACGACCCGCTCCGCGAGAAGGCTGACGCCAAGCAGGCTCGCGCCGAGTCCGACCGCTCCAAACAGCATCATCACGCGCGATGGCCTCGCCTGGCCGTCGCCGACGGCGGCCACATGGGCGTCGATGAAATAGGACCGGTGCCGTACCGTCTGAATGAAAAGGAAGGCGCTGTAGAGCAGCACGGACAGGATGCTGACGAAAATGAGCTGACTCGAAGTCAGAGTCGGCCCGTAACTCGAGGTCGTGTAATCTGGCAGGATGAGCGTCAGCGTCGACAGAGCGATCAGGACGGCCAGATAGGCGCTCGCCGCCATTGGCTGTATCTCCTGCTCGTGATGACGGAAGCCGCCGAGCAGAAGGCAGAGGCCGACGAGGCCGTTGCAAACGATCATGATCGCTGAAAAGACCGCCTCGCGCGCTTCGGTCGGGTCGTCGTTGCCATATTCGATCATCGACGCCAAGATTGCGAGTTCGATAATGGTCACGGCGATGGTGAGCACGAGCGTGCCATAGGGCTCGCCTACCCTGGCGCCGATGATCTCGGCGTGCTGCAGGGCGGAGAAGGCGGCCCCGATCAATAAGAGCGCCGCGACGCTCGCCGGAACGAAGTCAATGGCGGCGGGAAGGCGCAAAATCCAGCGCTCGTCGAACAGAAAGAGCGCGGCCAAGCCCAGCGCCAGCGCCGGAAAAAGGACCGAGCCAACGGTGATTCTGGCCGCCTGCATTCCGCCCCCAAGTCGTCGCAGCCCAAGCTTAACAGGAGTCTGGCCAATCGCTCGGCCGCACGCAAGCGGTGACCCGCGGAAACGCCGGGCGGGTCCAAAATCTGCACAGCTCTTTGCTCGCTCGCGCACATCGAGCGAGTCTTTCCATCGCCGCCCGCGGCGAATAAATCTAGGTCGATGACGCCCCCGTTCACAAATCCGCGCGATCTTCCGCCGCAGGAAGACGACGCCTTCGACGCGGCCGAAACGCCTGCGGAGACAGAGGCCGAGCTGAGCGAAGCGGCCGTCGAGGCGCCGCAGACTCCCGAAAGCGTCAAGCGCGGCGTCGACGTCATCAAGAAACATTGGCGCCACGCGCCGAACGGACCCGGCGTCTATCGAATGATCGCCGAAAACGGCGAGGTGCTCTACGTCGGCAAAGCGAAGAACGTGCGCAAGCGGGTCGCGAGCTATACGCGCCTCGCCGGCCATGTGAACCGCATCGCGCGGATGATTTCGGCGACAGCGACGATGGTGTTCATCTCGGTCGAGACTGAAACCGATGCGCTGCTGCTGGAAGCGAATCTCATCAAGCAGTTGAAGCCGCGCTTCAACGTGCTGATGCGCGACGACAAGTCTTTCCCCTACATTCTGATCGCCAAGGATCACACAGCGCCGCAGATTTTGAAGCACCGCGGCGCGCGCGTGCGCAAGGGAGACTATTTCGGACCCTTCGCCAGCGTCTGGGCGGTCAATCGCGCCTTGAACGCGCTGGAACGCGCCTTTCTTCTACGCTCCTGCGCGCAAAGCTTCTATGACAATCGCACGCGTCCCTGCCTGCTCTATCAGATCAAACGCTGCTCTGGTCCCTGCACCGGCGAAATCTCAATGGAGGATTACGCCGAGCTTGTGCGCGAGGCGCGCGATTTTCTCTCCGGCAAGAGTCGGGCGGTACGCGAACAGCTCGCGCGTGAGATGACCGACGCCTCCGAGCGGTTGGAGTTTGAGCGCGCGGCGCGGCTGCGCGATCGCATCTCGGCGCTCTCCGCCATCCAGGGCGCGCAGGGGATCAATCCGCGCAGCGTCGAAGAAGCCGACGTGTTCGCCATCGCCAAGGACGCCGGACGCTTCTGCATCGAAGCGTTCTTTTTCCGCGCCTATCAGAACTGGGGCAACCGCTCATACTACCCTCGCGCCGACGCGACTTTGTCCGAGCCGGAGGTGCTCGACGCCTTTCTGGCGCAGTTCTATCAGGAGCATCCTTCGGCGCGCTGCGTCTTTCTCTCTCATCCGATCGAAGACAGCGCGCTTCTCGAAGAAGCGTTGACCGCACGGCTCGGCCGCCGCGTCGAGGTGCTCGCGCCGCAGCGCGGCGAGAAGCGCGAACTCGTGGATCATGCGCTGCAGAACGCGCGGCAAGCGCTCGGCCGCAAGCTCGCTGAGGACGCCAGTCAGCAGCGCCTGCTCGCGGCGCTCGGCCAGGCCTTTGGCCTCACAGCCGCGCCGCGTCGCATCGAAGTTTACGACAATTCGCATATCGGCGGCGCGCAGGCGATCGGCGCGATGATCGTCGCCGGGTCGGTCGGATTCATGAAGGCCCACTACCGAACTTTCAACATACGCAGCGCCGACATCGCGCCGGGCGACGATTTCGGCATGATGCGCGAAGTGCTGACGCGCCGGTTCGCAAGGCTCGCCAAGGAAGGCGAGAAGGATCAGAACAGCGACGCCTTTCCGTCGAAGCCAGATCTCATCCTCATCGACGGCGGACGCGGCCAGTTCGAAGTGGCGCGCGAGGTCTTACGCGGTCTCGACGTCGAAGGCGTCGCCGTCGCCTCGATCGCCAAGGGCGCAGACCGCAACGCCGGACGCGAGACCTTCTTCATCGAAGGGCGGGAGCCGTTTCGTCTGCCCCCGCATGATCCGGCGCTCTACTTCGTTCAGCGGCTGCGCGATGAAGCGCATCGTTTCGCGATCGGGACACACCGCGCCCGGCGCAAGAAGGAATTCACCAAGAATCCGCTCGACGAGATCGCCGGCGTCGGCCCCGCGCGCAAACGCGCGCTGCTTTTGGCGTTCGGCTCGGCGAAGGCGGTGTCGAAAGCCGCGCTTTCGGACCTCGAGAAAGTGCCGGGGGTCAACAAGGCGACCGCTCGGCTCGTCTACGACCATTTCCAGCGTGAATAGCGCGCGCCAGTTAACCACGCGGCTACTGGCCGCCGCAGGAAACGTCGCCTTCCTCGCAGGTCAACTGATGCTGCAGCCGTTTCGTCTGATTCTCGGTCAAATCCGCCAGACATTGCGCCGTGACCATATTGTGAATGCTGCCGTCAAGCGTCCCCAGCGTCTCAAATGCGCATTGGGCGTCCCGGTAACTGATCCAGGATTTTTGCGCCTCCCGCAGTTTTGACTGGCCAGAAGCGCTGATCTTTTTCAGCAGTTTGGCGTAAACGGCGTTAAGCTGGGCGTCGACCTGCTTGAAGTTGTCGCTTTCGCACAAATTCATGTCGGTCTGCGTATTGAGACGGCTGCAATCTTTGGCTATCGCCGAACTCTTCCAATGCGCGAGAATCACAAAAGTCGCGCAAAATGCGGTCAAGCATCGTAAAAGAAGGGTCTTCATCGGCCGGATTCTTTCCCTGCGCCGTCCTTATTCGAAACTAGCATGCTATCATGGGTGGGCATGCGAAAAATTCCGCGAATTCTTTACGAGGCCTATCGGAAGTTCAACCAGGACGATGGCTGGGCGATTGCGAGCTATATTGCGCTTTCGATCCTGACCTCACTCTTTCCCTTTCTCATTTTTCTGACCGCGCTTGCCGGCTTTTTCGGCATGGACGCGGAAGCGGACGCCGCAACAAAGCTTCTTTTCGAGGCTTGGCCGGCCAGCGTCGCGGCGCCGATTTCGAGGGAAATCCACAACGTGCTGACGCAACCGCATGGCGGGCTCCTCACCTTCGGCGCCGTGTTCGCAATCTATTTTTCCGCAACCGGCGTAGAAGCGCTGCGCGTCGCGCTGAACCGAGCTTATGACTCGCCGGAGAAGCGTTCCTGGTGGTTGCTTCGGCTCGAGTCGATCATGTTCGTTTTTCTCGGCGCCGCCTCTCTGCTGGCGATCGCCATTCTTCTGGTGCTCGCGCCGCTGGCGCGAGCGATCGCCCAGCGTTACGTTCCTCTCGTCGTCGAGGAGCTGCAGCCGCTCTATGAACCGGTGCGCTATGGCGTCACCACCGCCGTTCTCGCCATTGCGCTGTTCGCGGCCCACAAATATCTGCCGGCGACTAGGCGCGACACGGCTTTCATCGCGCCCGGCCTGGCGCTGACGCTGGTCGCGTCCATCGCCTTCGGCGTCGGCTTCGGCAACTATCTCGCCCGATTCGCCGGCAGTTATATTTCGACTTATGCGGGCCTCGCCTCCATCATGATCGCGATCGTCTTTCTTCAGCTCTTGGCCGCGATCTTCATCTATGGCGCCGAACTCAATCAGACGGTCGCGATCGACGGCAAAAGGCCGGAAGAGCAGGGTTAAGCGCGCCTTAACCGAGGTTTTCTAGGCTGCCCCCATCCGCGCGCCACAGGCGTCGCGACCAAGCGGGGCTTCTCCACCTATGCGCAGCCATGCAAGCGGTCACTTCACCGAGCAGCTTCGCGAATTTGCCGGTCGTCGGCTGGCCGAACTTCTCGGCGTCTTCTTGGTGGCGACCGCCGCCGCGCTGACATTAGCTCTCATCAGCTGGTCGGCCCGAGATCCCTCCTTCAATCACGCGACCGCAGGCCATGTCCGCAACCTGCTCGGGCCGCCGGGCGCGATCGTCTCCGACCTGCTCATGCAGCTTGTCGGCTTCGGCGCCATCGCGGCCATCGTGCCGATTGCGACCCAGGGCTTGCGCCTGATGCGACGTCGACGGATCGGCCGCGCCCTGCTGCGCGTCGGGCTCTGGACCCTGGGCGTCTTCGCGACCGCCGCGACCGCGTCGCTCCTGCCCGCGACGGATCGCTGGCCGCTGCCCACCGGCCTCGGCGGCGTCGCCGGCGACGCCATTCTTGCC
Source organism: Alphaproteobacteria bacterium (assembly GCA_016869435.1). Taxonomy (GTDB): domain Bacteria; phylum Pseudomonadota; class Alphaproteobacteria; order Rhizobiales; family Beijerinckiaceae; genus Methylocystis. Next base: position 37,881 of record VGEB01000014.1, read on the forward strand.
GTTCCGCGCACCATCTTCGCCGGCTCGGGAGTCATGCTGGCGCTGTTCGGCGCCGGCGCCGCTCTTGTCGCCATCCTCGCCGTCACCGGCGCCGCGGGCTTCGGCTTTGAGTCGGAAGCCGACATGCGCAGCCGGTCTTCCGAAGACGACGCCAACATTCGTCCGGCCGCGGAGGATGACGACGACGATGGCGGCGAGCCCGGCGTCGCGCTGATTTCGCTCGGCGCGCTCATCCACCTCGGTTTGGCGCTTAAGGCGTGGATTGCGCGGACGGCAGGAAGGTTCAGGCGCGGCCCGCGAACGACGGACAGGCCGCCACCGCCCCGCTATCCGCGCGTCGAGCCGATCTTCGAGGAGATGGACCTTTATCCGGCGCATGCGCCGCAGCGCCCGCGCAATCTCGACGAAGCCGACGCGGTTCCGCCGCCGGCGCCGCGCCGGACGCGCAACCCGACCCGCGCGCCGCAGCCCAGTTTCAATGCGCGCTATGAAACGCCGCCCCTCAACCTGCTCGCCGAACCGAAGAAACAGGCGAGCGGCGCAAAGCTTTCGCAGGAGGCGCTGGAACAGAATGCGCGTCAGCTCGAGGGCGTGCTCGAGGATTTTTCGGTCAAGGGCGACATCATCAACGTGCGCCCCGGGCCGGTGGTCACGCTGTATGAGTTGGAGCCCGCGCCGGGCATCAAATCGTCGCGAGTCATCGGCCTCGCGGATGACATTGCGCGCTCCATGTCCGCGGTCTCGGCGCGAGTCGCTGTCGTGTCAGGGCGCAACGCCATCGGCATCGAGCTGCCGAACCAGCGCCGCGAAATGGTCTTTCTGCGCGAGCTTATCGCCTGCGAGGATTTCGCCCGCTCCAAGCACAAACTCGCAATCGCGCTCGGCAAGACGATCGGCGGCGAGCCGGTGATCGTCGATCTGGCGCGCATGCCGCATTTGCTCGTCGCCGGCACGACCGGCTCGGGCAAGTCGGTTGCGATCAACACCATGATCCTGTCGCTGCTCTATCGCCTGAAGCCCGAAGAGTGCCGGCTGATCATGGTCGATCCGAAAATGCTGGAGCTCTCCGTCTACGACAATATCCCGCATCTCCTCACGCCCGTCGTCACCGATCCCAAGAAGGCGGTCGTCGCGCTCAAATGGGCGGTCCGAGAGATGGAGGACCGCTACAAGAAAATGTCGAAGCTCGGCGTGCGCAACATCGACGGTTACAACGCCCGCGTCGCCGAGGCGCAAGCGAAAGGCGAAACGATCACGCGCACCGTGCAGACGGGCTTCGACCGCGAGACCGGCGAGGCGATTTTCGAGCATGAGGAAATGTCGCTCTCGACGCTGCCCTATATCGTCGTCATCGTCGACGAGATGGCCGATCTCATGCTGGTCGCCGGCAAGGACATCGAGGGCGCGATCCAGAGATTGGCGCAAATGGCGCGCGCCGCCGGCATTCATCTCATCATGGCGACGCAGCGCCCGTCCGTCGACGTCATCACCGGCACGATCAAGGCGAACTTCCCCACACGCATCTCCTTCCAGGTCACGTCGAAAATCGACAGCCGCACCATCCTTGGAGAGCAAGGCGCCGAACAGCTCCTCGGCCAGGGCGACATGCTCTACATGGCCGGCGGCGGCCGCATTTCGCGCGTGCACGGGCCTTTCGTCTCGGATCGCGAGGTCGAGGACATTGTCGCCCATGTGAAGACTCAGGGCGCGCCGCAATATCTCGACGCCATCACCTCCGAGGACGACGCTGGCGAGGATGGCGAAGCCCCCCTGCCCGGCTCGATGGACGCCGAGGAAGGCGGCGACCTTTACGACCGCGCCGTCAATATCGTGCTGCGCGACAAGAAATGCTCGACGAGCTACATCCAGCGCCGCCTGTCAGTCGGCTACAACAAGGCCGCGTCGCTCGTCGAGCGTATGGAGCAGGAAGGGGTGGTGAGCCCCCCGAACCATGCGGGCAAGCGCGAAATTCTGGTCGGCGGCGGCGTCGACCGCGGCGCCTTCGATTTCGAGGCGGCGGTGTAGGCGCCGAAAATCGCGCGTAATCTTGCGAGCAAGTCACGGCCGGAAGAGGCCGGCTATGACTTGCGTTGAGAGAAACAGCGCTATTGCAACACTATTGTGTGGTTTATGCTCGTTGCCGGAACAATGATTTTCTGCATGCCGCGCAGCGTGCTATTCGTGCTTCCCGTTGGCCAGCACCAGTCGAACGGATTGCTGGGAAGCAAAGTCGTAAACGGACCGCTCCATTGTAACGTGCCGTCGTCGTTGTGCGCGTGAAAGAAGTACTTCGCCCCATTGGAGGCTCCACCGCGCACGGTGGCGGTCCCTCCAGGCGCGACTCGCCACCATCCCTTTTTCCCCCAGTTATCCCCGTCGGGGCAATTCGGCCAGTGGTAGCCCAAGGCGACGAACACAGTTCGATTTGTTTGATTTCGGACGAAAAGGGCCATGTCACTTCTCCTCACGGATCGCGACTGGATCGGGAATGGCGTCTGCGGCGGCGTCGTACGGGGCCGCAGGCGCGTTGCCGGCAAAATGAACTGATGCGGTCGACTGGGAACCGGACGTCGGCAGGCTCGTGGTCGGCGTTTCTGCATCCGACGCTGGAAGCGGAGCCATTTTGGCCGCCTCGTCGGCATTGAGCATTCTAAAAAGTTCGGACTGTTTCATTGCAAAACTCCTTTCACGAAATCACGCGAATCTACAGAAAAAATCAGTATCTATCGCGCCCATATATTAACTTTGTGAACTTGGCGCGATACGAATTTATGTCAAGCTGGCGCGATCGCGTCGATCGGTGATCTCGACCGAATCACCTCCGAGGACGACTTCCGTGAGTGGGGTAAATGCAGTGGCAATTGGTCGAAGCCAAGCATGGGATTTCTTGGGGATGGCCTCTGAGAGGCCTCCCGGGGATGAAGGAACCCTCCCGCCCGATCGCCCCACCCGGCGTCGTCGTTCTGCCCCCAATTCCGCCAATTTATGTTAGCAAGACGGCATCCAGCCTCTCTGAGTCGGAACCCGCCGTGAAATATGCCTCTGCCGTCGCGCTGATCGCCGCACTTTCTTTCGCCGTTCCAGCCGCCGCCGCGAGCGTCGCCCGCGCTGCGCGGCCCGCTCAGGAAAGTTCTCCGGCCGGCGAAGGCAAGTCGGGCGCGGCGACGCTGGCCGAAGCTAAGATCGCGGAGACGAAATCGAAATCGGTCGAGGCTAAACCTGCCGAGACGAAGGCTTCTGACGCCAAACCTGCTGACGCCAAAGCTGGCGAAACGAAGCCTGCAGAACCCGCCGCGCCGAAGGGCGCAAAGCCGACGGCTCAAGCCCCCGCCCCGGCGGGAGCGGCCGCCACGGTCGCGCCGCCGCCCGCGGCGGAGCCGGAGAAGCCTTTGACGCGCGCTGAGGCGCTTAAGCGCGCCAATGCCTTTTTTAACGCCTCGCCGGTGATGACGGCCGATTTCGTGCAGATCGGCGGCGACGGCAAGCGCTCCGAAGGCAGGCTGCATGTGCAGCGCGCCGGCCGGGTCCGATTCGAATATGCCCAGCCTGCGACCATGGAGGTCGTCGCCGATGGCGCCCAGGTCGCGGTGCGCGACCGCAAGCTTAACACTCAGGACCTCTATTTCATCACCCAGACGCCGCTCAAATTCCTGATGAAAGACAAGATCGACCTTGAAAAGGACGTCACCGTCGAGGACGTCAAGATCGAAGATTCCGGCGTCACTGTCTTCATCGAGGACAAGGCGACCTTCGGCGGCACCTCGCATGTGCGCCTGATCTTCGATCCCAAGACTTTCAAACTGAAGCAGTGGCAGGTGCGAGACCCGCAGGGCTATGAGACGCTCATCTCGGTCTTCAACATCGATCAGGCGAAGATTCCGGACGCCGCGCTGTTCAAGATCGTGAAGTAGCCATCACAACTCCTCGCGGCGCTTTTCGGGAAAAGCCTGCTTCTCTTGATCGATGAGCCCGCTCTTAACTAGAGCCCATGCAAGTCGACGTGGTTCAAGTCCTACCTGATAAATTATGATGTCCCTGACCTGCACCTGAACTTTCATCCATCAGCGATTAGAGTCTCGGCGGATTTTACGCCGTGGGGCGCGATGTGAGCAACATGCGATCGGCGGAGCTGGTCGAGGTTGCGCAGCCGATCGCATGTTGCG